>JBEBBR010000045.1:0-6220 GCA_041158285.1 Actinomycetota bacterium | reverse complement strand
CCTAAAGTGCGATTGGCAGCATTTTTGCGCCATCCTTGTGTGTAACCCTTAATTGATATCGTGAGTTCAGCCTCACCGATTGTTGCCTTCGCTTGGTTAACCCATGTCTTAAGTGCTGCAAGTTGCTTTGCTGTTGGCTTGGCATTGTTCAAATTGAAGAAGATTTTCTTTTCAGTAGTCACAGGTTGTGCAACAACCTCTGCACCGATTTGAACTGAATCACTCCAGAGTGACACTGAATTTGCATTCACAGCGCGTACAACATATTTGCCGTTTAGATCGATGATTGCTGGTGGTGTGTTCTCATCGATTGGTTCACTGTCAGTGTAGTCAGCATTTAGATCAAAGGTAGTTTCCTCGAGATAGTCAGCATCCCAACCAGTCCAAGGACCATATAGTCGTTTGCAAGCTTCTAGAACAGTGCCGTCATATTCCTCTTCTTTGTATTCACTCCAAATAAATCCGCCAGCTGAAACAGGTGAGTCGCACAGATAATAACTACCGGAAGTCCAATCGCCAGTTTCTTTTTCATCAGTAACGTACGTTCCATCAGTAGCAACGAGTTGTTCACCATTTTTAGTCAGAGTCGGAGTCGCAGACGCTTCAACCAATCGATAACCATCAGCTAGTGCTTGAACTGGGTACGACATATTGTCACTCTTCAGGTGCTGAACACCTGTGACATATGGCTTAATTCCTGTGGCATTCCAGTTGGTGTTGTTGTAGAAATTACTAACAAGAATTCCCCACTCAGCACCTAATTGGATAGCGGTGCAACCATTTGCGGCTAGTGCATCCGTGATGTCCTGTGTGGTTACATCTCCTGGTTGGGGAGTCCAGAGATTGGAACGAGTTGTTGCAAAAGTAGTTTTTGTGGTGCAGGAATACCAATCATAAGAAATCGTCATGGATAAACCATCTGGAATGCTCGAGGAATAATTTCCCCCGGCTCCAACACTTGTACCTGCATTCGCATATAAGTAACCGATACTTGCATTGACCTCTGCTACTGCGTTCGCAGGTGCAAGCGGCGTCATCAGAATAGCTGCGGTGATGATTGCTGTGAGTTTGACTGAATTACGCATTTTCCCTCATTCTTTAGCGGCAGCGAATGGTAAACGCATGTCCAAGGTGGAATCGCTATTTAAGTGAATAGCTACGAAAAAACCACATAACTGCTTCCAAACTGGAAACGAAGGTGAAGATCAGCACTCTTTAAATCGAGGAATATCAAAGTGTGTCGATGCGCACAAGCCAATACTGAGCCCTGAAATAGAAAAAGTCTCGCGACATCTGATTCCGATGCCTCGAGACTTCACAGAAGCGCGCCCGAGAGGATTCGAACCTCTAACCTTCTGATCCGTAGTCAGATGCTCTATCCGTTGAGCTACGGGCGCAGTCTTGAACACTTTTTAAGGTGCGAGCGGAGGATACCCGCCGCATGGAGATTTCTGAAATCCGCCTCTATATATACAGACGAAGCTCGAATCACCATGGCAAACATAAAACCAGCCACGAGGACTGGTTATGGTGTTTGGCGGAGGCGGGGAGATTTGAACTCCCGATGGGGGATAAACCCCAAACCGCATTAGCAGTGCGGCGCCATAGACCAGACTAGGCGACGCCTCCACGCTCAAAAACAGGTTTCCGAGCGGGCGAAGACTACCTTGTCTCGCGGTTGAGGTAAAAAAGACTCCGAAATTCTTCGATTTTGGCGGAGGGTTGCGTAGAACACGGGAGAATTGCTCCCAATCGAATGGAGACTCCTGATGAAGGTTGTAATTCTCGCCGGCGGGCTTGGAACCAGGCTCTCTGAGGAGACTGCCCTCAAACCAAAGCCGATGGCAGAAATCGCAGACAAGCCGATGCTCTGGCACATCATGAAGATTTACAGCCATTTCGGTTACAACGATTTTGTGATCTGCCTTGGCTATAAGGGTTACACCATCAAGGAGTACTTCTCGAATTACTTCCTCCATAACAGCGATGTCACCTTCGATATGCGCACCAACTCCATGGAAATCCATGACAACAAAACTGAACCTTGGCGCGTGACGCTGGTTGATACCGGTGCTGAGACGATGACCGGCGGTCGACTCAAGCGTGTAGCCGATTACGTTAAAGATGAAACTTTCTTCATGACATATGGCGATGGTGTTGCTGATGTTGATTTGCATCAACTCCTTGCAGCGCACAAAGCCAGTAGCAAAGAAGTTACGTTGACTGCTGTCCAACCGCTTGGACGTTTTGGTGCACTCGAGATTGATCCAACCGGCACCGTGACCTCTTTCACTGAAAAACCGCTTGGTGATGGCAACTGGATCAATGGTGGTTTCTTTGTGTGTGAACCATCAGCGTTGAATCGAATTGCCGGCGATGAAGTTTCTTGGGAAGCACAGCCACTTGAATCACTAGCTCGCGATCATCAACTTAACGCTTATCAACATCATGGCTTCTGGCAGCCAATGGATACATTGCGCGACAAGAATCATCTTGAGAAATTGTGGAAAGAAAATAACGCACCATGGAAAGTTTGGTAGTTCGTGTCTGATCAGATCTTCCGCAATGCGTTTGCGGGCCGTAAAGTTTTGGTGACGGGTCATACAGGTTTTAAAGGTTCATGGTTGACCCACTGGCTGATTTCACTTGGTGCTGATGTCACAGGTTATGGATTACTTCCACCGTCATCACCTTCCCATTTCAATCTGCTTGGAATGAGTCAGAAGGTTCACCACATTGTTGGTGATATTCGCGATCTTTCAAAACTTACTGGAACATTGCGACAGGCACGTCCAGAAATAATTTTCCATTTGGCTGCACAACCTTTGGTGCGTTTGTCATATGACGAACCTCGTGAAACATTTGAAACAAATGTCATGGGAACCATCAACGTTTTCGAAGCGGTCAAGAGCACCGATTCCGTCAGCACCATCATCAACATCACGAGTGACAAGTGTTATCACAATCGCGAAATTGATCATGCATACAAAGAAGATGAAGCCTTAGGTGGTTTTGATCCATACAGTGCAAGTAAAGGTGCTGCAGAGATTGTGACTTCTGCATATCGCAATTCCTTCTTCACACCTGCTTCTGGAATTCAGCTTGCATCTGTCCGCGCTGGCAATGTGATCGGTGGTGGCGACTGGGCAACCGATCGCATCATCCCTGACTCCGTGCGCGCACTCTCAACTAAAACTCCCATCGAAGTTCGCAACCCTTCAGCGATTCGACCTTGGCAACATGTGCTCGAACCGTTGGCAGGTTACTTGTGGCTTGGTGCTCGCATGCTGACCGATGACAAGCGTCTTGATTCCGCATACAACTTTGGCCCAACTGCTGAAGGTCACGTCACGGTTGAAAATGTGGTCAAGGCATTCATTAAGACCTGGGGTTCAGGATCATGGAATCCGCCCGCTACTAAAACGGCTCAACCACATGAAGCACATTTCCTCAAACTCGATAGTGCGCGCTCAAAGCGAGTGTTGGGCTGGAAACCAGTATGGAATTCGACTGAAACCCTCAACCGCACAGCCGCTTGGTATCGCGATTTCTACCTCAAAGATAAAGCTGCTGTTGACTTAACTGATGCTGATATCGCTGCATATGTTTCGGCTGCGCGCACTGCGAAGTTGGCATGGACCAAAAAAGAGGTTACAAAGTGAAAGTTGTAGTGACTGGTGCGACTGGCTATATCGGTCATCACATTGTCAAACAACTTTTATCTGAAGGACATCTTGTTGCAGCTGTCGTGCGGCAGATTTCTGAAGATTTACCAACTGCGGTAGATCAAATCGTCGATCATCATGATGACGCTGCACTCTTTCATGCATTGGTTGAGTTCGAAGCGGAAATTGTGATTCATTGTGCTGCGTCACAAATCCTTGAACACTCAATTCAACATTCGGCTGAATTGGTTGAAACCAATGTTGGGTTTGGAGCTCGCATGCTTGCGGTTGCTCATGCCGCAGGTGTTATTGGATTTGTAGCTGCCGGTACATTTTCAACCCACGCTGATGGTTCACGTGATTATGAACCGCAAAATTTGTATGCGGCAACTAAAGAGGCTTTCAAATCTATAGCGACTCACTACCAACGAAACACTTCGATGAAAGTTGTGACTTTGGAGATTTCGGATACATATGGTTCGAATGATCCGCGACCTAAGTTTTTGAATTTAGTGAGTGAAGCAGCTCGCAATGGAACCACTCTTGAAGCGACACTTGGATTACAGATCATGTATCCGATTCACGTGGATGATGTTGCGAATGCCTTTGTACATTGTGCGCAGTTGCTGATCCAAGGAGTTCACCTCGACACTGTGTATTCAGTGCATGGGCCAACAGGTTTGAATCTTCAGGATTTAGTGCAGCTTTATGAATCTGTAAATTCCTGTGCTGTGCCGGTGCTCTGGGGTGCACGCGCTTATCGTGGATTTGAGATCATGAGTCCATATGTGGGTCTGACTTTGCCTGAATGGTCTGTGAAGATTCCGTTAGAAGAAGGTCTCAAGCATCTCTAACGATTGTTATCGATAGATTTTTCGATAACCGTAATCGAACTTGGTTTCACTTGTTTGTAGATACGACCAAGGTATTCGCCAATGATTCCAAGAAATAGCGCATTCAAACTAATCGAAAACAAAATCAAGATGGTTGTGGTTGCGAAACCTGCAGGCCAGTCAGCTCCGAACAACCAACGAGCCAAGAACATTCCGATTGTTCCAATCAAAGTGGCACTTGCCACAAACATTCCAACGTAACTTGCGATGCGAAGTGGAATGATTGAATGATTCAAAATTGCATCGAATGACAGTGCGATCAAATCTTTGAGAGAAAACTTACTTTCGCCGCGTTCGCGTGCTTCGCGATCGTAAGGAATGCCGATCTGATCAAAACCAAGTGCCGCGATTGCTCCACGCAAATACGGTTGTGAGTCTGGCATTGCAATGAGTTCGTCGAGGACCATGCGGTCCACTAATCGGAAATCTCCAGCATCGACTGGAATTGGATCTTCACTCAGCATGTTGACTACGCGATAGAAAACTTTGCGAGCGCTCGTGATGAGACGGCCCTCTTTGCGAGACCGACGAATTCCATAAACAACTTTGTAACCAGATTCCCAGTGCGCGATGAATTCAGCGATGAGTTCGGGTGGATCTTGTAGGTCAACATCGAGTTGGATTGCTGCCGCTCCGCGAGCTTTGGTGTAACCCGTCCAAATGGAGCGCTGAAAACCGAAGTTGCGGGAGAAACTAAAAACACGGACTCGAGGATCCTTGGCGGCGATTTCTGTTAAAGCTGCGTATGTGCCGTCTGTGCTGTGATTGTCAGTGAAGACGAACTCAAACTCATATGCCGTGAGAGTGGCAGCGACCTGGGAAACTCGTTGATGAAAGATCGCGACATTGTCGACCTCATTGAAAACTGGCACCACAATCGAGATCAATGGTTTCTTTGGCTTCGCCATACTGTGAAATCCATTCGGGTCGTGGGCAGTTAATTGAAACTAAACTACCGCACAGCCAACCGGCTTTTTCAAAGGAGGGAACATGCGTCAAGCTAAATTTGCCGCAGTCGGACTCCTCAACAGCTTGGTTGATTTCGTCGTTTTTAACTTTCTGACAGCTTTGCTTGGAATGCCGGTCATTCCTGCGAGTGTTTTGGCATATTGCAGCGGAATTTTGAACTCCTATATTTTCAACCTCAATTGGACATTTGCAGATGTCGAGGCCAAATCCGATAAAACCCTTATTGCCAAGTTCATCTTCAGCAATCTTGTGGGTATGGCCATCAACGCAGCGATTGTCGCTGTGGTCTCCAACTATCTATTGGACATAACCACTTGGGATCAGGGTTGGGTCTTTGCAGTCTCGAAAGTCATCGCGACCACCGGTGCCTTGTTTGCGAATTTCACGCTGATGCACCGTTGGGTGTTCGTTTCGGCGCGATAACTCGCTTGGATGAGGCGGCGACACCACGCGGAGGGGCGAATCCATGCGGAGGGGGTGGGAGCCGTCAGCGACACATAAGTGTCGCCTCCTCCCAAATCCCCGAGCCTAAGAAAAGCAAAATCCCCCGCCGTAAAGGCAGGGGATTTCACTTTGCGGAGGGGGTGGGATTTGAACCCACGGAGGCTTGCACCTCAACGGTTTTCAAGACCGTCCCATTCGGCCGCTCTGGCACCTCTCCCGTTTGGTGGGCGTATTGTGGCACGAGCCCGT
>JBEBBR010000044.1:0-4195 GCA_041158285.1 Actinomycetota bacterium | reverse complement strand
GATGATGAACTTTTAAACATTAATCTGATTAACGAATCACAACTACCATCTTTGAAAGAGATGGAAATATCTTCAGGGAAACCAGGCACCTACCTCAAATATCTCGGCGTTCGAACCATTTCTGGTGAACTTGAGGTCAAGTGTTCAAACATAAACAAGAAAATTGTTTCTATCGTGAGCGGACCAGTTCACCAAGTATTTGGAACCCTCGATTGTCAAACCACTCCACCTAAAAACACGATGGCTGATCTAGTGAAAAACTACTGCGATCAGGGCTGAAGAATGATTTTGCCGGTGGTCTTGCGAGACTCCAACGCAATATGCGCAGCCGCAGCATCAGCTAAAGCGAAATGTGCGCCAACATTGATCGTTAGATCGCCATTGGCAATCAATTCGAAAATCTCACTTGCGCGCCACTGCATTTCATCTTGCGTTGCAATGTAATTGCCGAGTGTTGGTCGAGTGATGAAAAGCGACCCACCTGAATTGAGACGCTGCAAATCAAAGTCAGGTACTGGCCCAGACGCTGCTCCGAACAGCACCATCATTCCGCGAGGTCTAAGACTTGCCAGGCTCACATCAAAAGTTGTGGCACCAACACCGTCATAGACCACATCTACCCCAGCGGAGATCGCATTAATTTCAGCAGCCCAATCAGGTTGGTCATACCGAACAACAAAGTCCGCACCTGCCGCTCGCGCAATCTCAGCTTTCGCATCTGTTGAAACCGTTGCGATAACCCGCGCACCTTTGAGATGTGCCATCCGCACCAACAACTGACCAACACCACCGGCAGCTGCATGAATCAAGACCGTGTGTTCTGGACCAACTTCAAATGTTGAGTTGATCAAATAATGCGCAGTCATTCCCTGCAACATTGCAGCAGTCGCAACATCGAATGAAATGTCATCTGGGATTGCAACCACAGAAGTTGCATTCACTGCAACAAATTCGGCATAGCTCGCAGGCGCGAATGGCCATGCAACCCGATCCCCCACCGCGAATCCCACAACATCAGATCCGACCGCTTCGACCACACCTGCACCATCGCGACCTGGAATGAACGGCAACGGCATTGGATAGGCACCAGTGCGGTGATAGGTGTCGATGTAGTTGAGGCCAATTGCATGGGTGCGAATAAGCAAATCGCCACCCGCAAGCTGTGGGGTCTCGACTTCCTGCAGTTGCAGAACTTCGGGGCCGCCATGCTCGCGGATGACGATTGCTTTCACGTGTGTCTCCTTGAGGAGTGCTACCGATTAACGGGCAGCGGTTCCTTCTTGGTAATCGCTGTCATCAGTCTTGACCCAGCTCATAAGTTTGCGAAGTTCGCGACCGGTCTTTTCGATCGGATGAACTTCACCAGCTGCGCGAAGAGCCTTGAATTCTGGAGCGCCAGCATCCTGATCATCGATGAAACGCTTTGCGAAGGCACCATTCTGGATGTCGGTGAGGACAGCCTTCATGTTTTCCTTGACGCGAGCATCGATAACGCGTGGACCTGAAACGTAGTCACCGTATTCAGCAGTGTCAGAAACTGACCAGCGCTGCTTGGCAATGCCACCTTCGTACATGAGGTCAACGATGAGTTTGAGTTCGTGCAAGCACTCGAAGTATGCAACCTCTGGCTGGTAACCAGCTTCGGTGAGAACTTCGAAACCTGCCATGACGAGTGCAGATGCACCGCCACAAAGAACAGCCTGCTCACCGAAAAGATCGGTTTCGGTTTCTTCGGTGAAGGTGGTCTTGATGCCACCTGCACGCAATGAGCCGATGCCCTTTGCGTATGAAAGAGCTAGTGGCCAAGCGGCACCGGTTGCATCTTGTTCAACAGCAACGATTGCTGGAACACCACGGCCAGCTGCGTATTCGCGGCGAACCAAGTGTCCTGGACCCTTTGGTGCGACCATGCACACATCAACAGATGCCTTTGGCTTGATGTATCCGTAACGGATGTTGAATCCGTGTGCGAAGAAGAGGGCATCGCCATCTTGGAGATTTGGTTCGATGGCTTCTGCGTAGAGACCACGCTGGGCTGGGTCTGGTACGAGAACCATGGTGAGGTCTGCTTCAGCAACAGCAGTTGCTGGGTCCACAACGCGCAAGCCCTCAGATTCGGCCTTGGCGCGAGACTTGGAGTTTGGTGAGAGGCCAACGCGGACATCTACACCTGAATCACGGAGTGACAATGCGTGAGCATGACCCTGTGAGCCATAACCAAGCACTGCGACGACGCGGTTTTGGATGATCGATAGATCTGCGTCTTTGTCATAAAAAAGTTCGGCCACGAGATTTCCTCCAAGTTGGCGTTGTGTTTGGGCGAAGTTTAGTTAGTACGGGTGGTGCGGGGTTATGCGGTCTTGTCGGTGCCACGCAGGCTGCGGTCGGAGATGGATTTGCCACCGCGACCCACCGCAACAACGCCTGATTGGACGATTTCTTTGAGGCCATATGGCTCCAAAACTCTCAACAAAGCGGACAATTTGTCGTTGGCACCTGTGGCCTCGATGGTCATGGCATCACTTGCCACATCCACCACCTTGGCGCGGAACATCTGCACCAGTTCGAGCACCTGAGAACGGGTCTCCTGATCTGCCCGGACTTTAACGAGCAAGAGCTCGCGCTGCACAGAAGTATCGTCTTCGAGTTCGACGATCTTGAGGACGTTGATGAGTTTGTTGAGTTGTTTGGTGACCTGCTCAAGTGGCAGGTCCTCCACGTTGACCACGATGGTCATTCGCGAAACTTCTGGAACTTCAGTTGGTCCAACCGCAAGGGATTCGATGTTGAATCCACGGCGGGAGAACAGGCTAGCCACACGGGCCAAGACACCTGGTTTGTCTTCGACGAGAACTGAAAGGGTATGTCGAGTCATGTCTTAGTCCTGTCCGCGTTCCCACTCAGGAGCCATATCCCGAGCGATCTGAATATCGTCGTTGCTCATACCTGCTGCAACCATTGGCCACACCATCGCGTCACGATGAACCTGGAAATCGATAACCACTGGAGCATCGTTGAGGCTCATTGCTTTTTCGATGGTCTTATCAACATCATCCGCTGATTCGCAACGCAAACCATGGCAACCGTATGCATCAGCAAGTTTGACGAAATCTGGAATTCGGTAAGAGTGCAGATTGGTGTTGGAGTAACGCTCGTTGTAGAACAGCGTTTGCCATTGACGCACCATGCCCAACGATGAGTTGTTGATCAACGCAACTTTGATTGGAATTTCGTTGATGGCGCAGGTAACCAATTCTTGATTAGTCATTTGGAAACATCCATCACCATCGACTGCCCACACTGTCTTGTCTGGTGCGCCAACTTTGGCACCCATGGCTGCTGGAACCGCAAAGCCCATCGTGCCAAGGCCGCCTGAGTTCAACCAAGTACCTGGGTTTTCGTAATCGATGAACTGTGCTGCCCACATCTGATGCTGTCCAACACCAGATGCGATCAATGACTCTGGGCCAGTGATTTTGCCAAGGCGTTCGATGACGTATTGAGGTGAAAGGCTGCCATCGGTTGGGATGTCATAACCGCGTGGGTATTTGTTTTTCCATGCAAAACACACATCACGCCAGTCTGCGTAATCTGGTCGAGCACCATCAGCCATATCGGATTGAACAGCGATGATGAGTTCTGCAATTACTTCTTTGGCATCGCCAACGATTGGAACATCAACTTCGCGATTCTTACCAATTTCAGCAGGATCGATATCTGCATGAATGACTTTGGCATCTGGTGCAAAGCTTGAAAGTTTTCCAGTAACGCGATCGTCAAAGCGTGCTCCGAGAGTGATCAACAAATCACTGCGCTGCAAGGCACCGACCGCAGCAACACTGCCGTGCATGCCTGGCATACCCATATGCAGTTGATGGCTATCAGGGAAAGCGCCGCGTGCCATCAAGGTGGTGACGACTGGAATCTGGAGCAAAGTTGCCAGTTGCATCAATTCTTTTGATGCCTGTGACTTGATGACACCACCACCGACATACAACACAGGGCGACGCGCTTCGAGGATGAGTTTTGAAGCTTCGCGAACCTGCTTGTTGTGAGGTTTGGTCACTGGACGATAACCAGGAAGATCAACACTTGCTGGCCACTCGAAATCAGTCATCGACTGAAGTGCGTCCTTAGCGATATCAACAAGCACTGGACCTGGACGGCCAGTTGATGCAAGATGAAAGGCTTCAGC
>JBEBBR010000043.1:0-4222 GCA_041158285.1 Actinomycetota bacterium | reverse complement strand
AAGTCCACGATCACGGGGACTTGCTTGGATTTGAGGACCACATCCTGTTCAAAGCTGGCATCTGTAACGTCAATAACTAGACCAGGAGCGGCTTTGGGGGCGTGTGCAGCCTCCGCCTGAGCCTTACGCGCAGCAGCCACCGCAGAGAGGTCTACAGCGCCCTGAATGTTGAGTTTGCCAGGGTTAGAAGGGTTCGTCATGCGCTCATTGTGGCATCGTGCTAAACTAATTGAACATTCAACTAAACCGAAGGATTTTCATGACCACCCTGCTCCACATCGAAGTTAGCCCAGGCGGCGAACACTCCGTTTCTCGCGCTGTTTCAGCCGAATTTGTTGCTGCCTGGAAGGCCGCACACACCGATGGCACTGTCATCGCCCGCGACTTCTCCACCGATCCAATCCCACACGTTGACGGCGAAGCAATTTTCGCTGGTTACACCCCAGAAGATCAGCGCTCCGCAGGTGCTGCTGCCAAGTGGGATTACCGCATGGGTCTCATCAAGGAAATCACTGGCGTTGACGAAATCTTGATCTCAACCCCAATGTGGAACTGGTCTATCCCATCAGTCCTCAAGGCATACATCGACCAAATCATCGTCCCAGGTGTTTTGGATGGTTCAGGTGCAGCTGGTTTGACCGGCAAGAAGGTCACCTTCGTTGTTGCACACGGCGGTTCATACGCTGAAGGCGCTCCACGTTTCGGTTGGGATTACCAGACCGGTTACCTCAAGCTCGTTGCTAACGCACTTGGTGCAACTGACGTTGAAGTTATCTTGGCTGAGCTCACACTCGCAGGTCAGGTACCTGGCATGGAAGCTTTGGTTCCAAACAAAGAAGCTTCACTTGCTGCCGCTAAGGCAGCAGCAGTTGCTCGCGCATCTGCCTAATCACTAACTCACTGAAGGCCTGACATTGTGTGGTGTCAGGCCTTTAGTGTGTCAGAAACCGACTGTGTTGTTCGATCACATCGCACAGTTGATCAACACCACTAGAAGTCATTGCGATTGTTGAAACAACTGGAATTGTCCATTCTGAATAACGAGCACTATGTAGATGCGCTGAGATGACATCACGTTTCGTGGTTTCGGCTGCTGGCATATCAGACTTATTCACGACCACAATGTCCGCAATCTCAAGTACACCGGCTTTTGCAGCTTGCACTCCATCACCCATTCCAGGAGCCAGCACCACAACAACAGTCGGGGCCACATGCATCACTGCAATTTCTGATTGACCGACACCCACAGTTTCGATGATGACAACTTCAAACCCTGCGACGGCACATAGTTTGATGATGTCTTTGGCGTCAGCAACCACTCCACCAAGTTCACCGCGCGTGGACATCGAACGGATAAAAACTTTCTCATCTGCAATGTGCTCTTGCATTCGAATGCGATCACCTAGCAGCGCTCCCCCACTAAACGGAGAAACGGGATCGACTGCAATCACTGCAACACTGTTGAAGGATTTTCGAAACTGAGTTACGGCAGCGGAAACTAATGTTGATTTTCCAACACCTGGTGAACCAGTAAATCCCACCACAAGAGGTTGTGCTGATGTTTGAAATTCCCGAATGGCCTCGACAAACTCAAGGTCGCCATCTTCAACTCGTGAGATGGCTTGAGTTAACGCGCGGAAATCTCCGCTCGCAACTAATGCAAGTGCGTCTGCGGATTCACTCATGCACCACTCACACGAATAATCAGCGCATCACCTTGACCGCCGCCACCGCACAATGCAGCAGCACCAATTCCACCACCGCGACGTCCGAGTTCGAGTGCAAGATGCAAAACCAATCGCGCACCACTCATACCGACTGGATGACCAAGTGCGATCGCGCCGCCATTGACATTCACTCGTTCTTCTTCGATTCCGAGTTGCCGCATTGAAACCACAGATACTGCTGCGAATGCTTCATTGATTTCGAAGAGATCAATGTCTTCAACTTCGATTCCAGCTTTAAGAGCAGCAGCTTCGATTGCGTTGGCTGGCTGCTGGTGAAGTGAAGCATCTGGGCCAGCAACATTTCCATGCGCAACAATTTCGGCAATCCACGAAATGCCAAGACTCGTGGCTCGTTCTTTAGACATCACGATAACTACGGCCGCACCATCTGAAATTTGAGAGGCATTACCAGCAGTGATAGTTCCTTCAGGCGCAAAAGCAGGACGCAGTTTTGCAAGCGATTCCATCGAAGTGGTTGGGCGAACACCTTCGTCCACAGAGAAATCACCCACAGCAACAATTTCCTCAGCAAAGATGCCAGTGGAAATTGCATTAGCTGCTCGTTGATGGGAAAGCATTGCCACATGATCTTGTTCTTCACGCGTCAAGCGATAGGTCGCGTTGTGCGATTCGGTTGCATCTCCCATACCCATATGTTCAAAAGCACATGAGAGCGCATCGTTCGCAATCGAATCCAAGCCGTCGCTGTGAGTGAAGTGAATGGTTCCGTATTTGATTTCGCCGCGAGCATTCGGAACAACGTGTGGCGCATTGGTCATCGACTCCATACCGCCCGCGATGACAACCGAAGCCTCACCTGCGCGGATCAGTTGGTCCGCAAGTGCGATCGCGTTGATACCCGAGAGGCAGACTTTGTTGAGTGTGATCGCTGGGACTTCCATCGGAACTCCACCTTTGACCGCAGCTTGTCGAGCAGGATTTTGTCCTGCTCCGGCCTGGATCACATGGCCCATCACGACATAGTCAACATGCACTGGGTCGAGGTTCGCCTTCGCCAATGCACCAGCAATGGCAACTCCCCCAAGGTCCATTGCGCTGTATCCGGAAAGGGATCCAAGTAGTTTTCCCATCGGGGTGCGAGCCCCGGCAATGATCACTGATGTCGACACGAGTGTCACAGTACTGTGTCCTTATTCAAACTCGGACGCGACTCGAACATGATGAGGGACACAATGGACAATTCCACGATGGACAAATCACAGTCAATCGCCCAACGTCTTGGTGATGTCGTAATTTGTGTGGACCATGTGGGTTTTGCGGTTCACAATCTTGATGAGTCCCTCAAGTTTTACACCGAGAATTTTGGATTTCACTTGGTTCATCGCGAAGTCAACAAAGACATGCAGATTGAAGAAGCGATGCTGACAGTCGGTAAACATTCCAAAGATTCCATCACCAAACTTCAGCTGATTTCGCCGCTTAATGAGACAAGTCCCATCGATGGTTTCCTCGTCAGACATGGACAAGGATTGCAGCAGATTGCCTACCGCGTGACGTCTATCGACAAAGCGTGCGAGATTGCAACAGCAAGTGGGTTCAAACTTATTTATCCAACTCCACGGCGCGGCACTTTGAATTCGCGAATCAACTTTATTCACCCCAAGAGTGCCGGTGGAGTATTGGTGGAGTTGGTAGAACTAGCGGACCAGCAGCTTCCGCTTTAACAGGAAGTTTTCTCAACGCTGTGTAAGAAGTCGATAATTGCAGCTGCAGTTTGGCTTGGTGCTTCTACTGGCGTCAGATGGCCTGCACCTGCAATCTCTACATGGATCGCGTCTCGACACACTTCAACCATCGCTGAGTGATCAGCACTGGTCGTCACGACATCTTCTGCACCACGAATAGACAGAATCGGCCCACGAAAATTCGCGAGTGTTTCAAAAGAGTCAGGTCGATGTGACATCGCGATCTGCAAATTCGCAACAGATTCAGGTTGTGAATCAGCCATCATTGCTCGAGTGAATTCGACAACATCAGGATTCTCGGCATGGGTGCTCGTCCCAAGAACGTTGGGAAGCATGGCTCGCCAGAAAGCCTCAGTAGTACCGGCCTCGATCACGGAAGTAGCGACTCTTTGGCGGTTGGCAATTTGATCAGCGTTATCTGCTGAAGCTTTTGTGTCAATCAAGATTGCACCAGCAATGCGATCTGGGTTTCGACGCATCAACTCCATGGAGATATAGCCGCCAAGCGAGCATCCACCTACTACGTAATTTTCAATGCCATATGTGGCAAGTAAGTTTTCGACATCCATCGCACATTGCGTCAAGGATGGAGTCAGTTCACCCCACGAGGGCGCAGTACCGAATCCGCGAATATCTGGCGTGAAGATTTGCCAGCCAGCTTCCGCAATCTCATCAACAATTCCATCCCACATTCGATGATCAACTGGGAAGGCATGTAAGAGCACCAAAGATTTCACAGGTCACTCCAGCGTTCCATTGGACCATCCCACTCAGTAGGCAATGGCACCA
>JBEBBR010000042.1:0-3814 GCA_041158285.1 Actinomycetota bacterium | reverse complement strand
AGTGGCTATTGCTCGGTTCGAGCAATTAAATCAACTCAGTGCTGAAGTTGAAACAATTACCGAACGCCTTGAGGTTCGCAAGATTGTTGATCGTGCCAAAGGCCTCCTTCAAGCGAAGTTGGCGATTGATGAACCAGCAGCTTTTAGGTGGCTACAAAAAGCAGCGATGGATAATCGTTGTTCAATGCGCGAGGTCGCTCAGACCGTCATCGACCAAATGGGCACAACCGAAAACTAGGGTTACCTGTGGGTATCCGTTCTATTCGGCCCGTTTAGGCCCAATTTTCATGCATCGTAATCAGGATGTTACGTGGGAGGGTGCCCCCCGTCACATTTCGAATGGCATACTCACGCCACCTTTGATCCTTCCAACGACGGAAGGACCACACAATCGAAAGGGACACAATGGCTAAGACCGTCAAGTTCGCAGCACTCGCTGCGATCGCTGGTCTCGCACTTGCAGCCTGTGGCGGAAGCTCAGAAGCGAAGACTCTTGTCATCGCAACTGACCTCCCACTTCAGGGTTCTGCTAAAGATGCGAACGATTCAACCAACAATGCAATGGCTCTATACCTAGAGCAGCAGGATGAAGACGCAGATACCGCTGGCGTTCAGATTGGTGGATACACCATCGAACTCAAGTACTACGACAACGCAACCGCTGCAACCGGTTCATGGGATGACGCAGCTTGCACCAAGAACGCAACCGATCACGTAGCTAACGCTGCTGAAGTTGCTGTTATGGGTACCTACAACTCTGGCTGTGCCAAGTTGATCGTTCCTGTGCTTAACGAAGCTTCTGACGGTCCAATCCTCATGGTTTCACATGCAAACACCAACCCTGGTCTAACCAAGGCTTGGGATCCAGGCGAGCCAGACATCTACTACCCATCAGGTAAGCGCAGCTACGCTCGCGTTGTTACCACCGATGACTTCCAGGGTTCAGCAGCTGCACAGTTCGCAGCTCAGGATCTCAAGGTCACCAAGTGCTACGTCCTCAACGACAACCAGACCTACGGTCAGGGTGTTGCTCGTGCATTCGCTGAAGAAGCAGCTGCACAGGGCATCGAAGTTGTTGGCAACGAAGCATGGGATGCAGCTCAGCCAACTTACACATCTTTGATGCAGAAGATCAAAGCAACCGGTGCAGACTGTGTCTACCTCGGCGGCATCTTCGACAACAATGGTGGCGCTTTGATCAATGACAAGGTTGCCGTTCTCGGTGACAACTCAAAGGTCAAGCTCATGGGTCCTGACGGTTTCACTGGTTACCCAGATTTGACCGCTAATCCAAACGCAGAAGGCATGTACCTCACCTTCGCAGGTCTTTCATCAGACTTGTTGTTGGCAAACGGTGGCAAGCCAGCTGACTTCCTTGCTTCATACAAGGCTGAGTACGGTGTAGACCCAGTTGGTTCTTACCCACTCTACGGTGTAGCTGCTTTGCAGATCATTCTTGAAGCTATCAAGAACTCTGACGGCACCCGCGCTGGCGTCAACGATGCAGTCTTCTCAACAGGCGTAACCGTCTCTGCAGCAGACAGCATCTTGGGCAAGGAAATGACCATCGACAAGACAACTGGTGACGTTAACGTTCGCGACATCACTGTTGAACTTGTAACCGGTGGCGCAGAAACTACTCTCAAGGCCTGGCCTGTCGCGTAGTTCTCAATCACCTTCGTGATTGCAGTGGGGCTCGGACGAGTATCGTTCGGGCCCCGCTGTACGCCATAACTTAAAACAAATCGAATATCTGTACCCGCCCGTTCCAATGTCGTGATGTGTTAGGCAGGACGTCTCAAATGACAAGTCTTACAACATCAGGTATTAAGCGTCGCCGCAATACATCTGGGATCACAACCAAAGTTTTAGCTTTCGGTCTTATCGCCCTTTTACTTGCCTGGCTCATCCTTAACCTGATGAAAGCGCCCGCAACCTTTGTTACCGTTTTCTTCGATGGACTTCGCATGGGATCTCTCTATGCACTCATCGCACTCGGTTACACCATGGTTTACGGCATCATTCAACTTATTAACTTCGCCCACGGTGATCTGTTCATGCTCGGCTCGATTTTCGCCGGCACCAGCGTTGCTTTCATCTTCGGTCAGTTCGGTGCAACCGTAGGGGAGTTTGGAACTCCTTCGGCTCCGACTCTCCTCGTAGGAGTTTCTGCCCTGGTTATCAGTCTCTTTGCGACGATGTTTTTCTGCGGAGGCATCAACTTCGCAATCGAAAGACTTGCATACCGTCGTTTGCGTACCGCTCCGAAACTTGCACCGTTGATCACCGCTGTTGGTGTTTCATTCGTATTGCAGTTCATTGGTTTGACATGGAATGGCTCTGGTCCACAAAGTTGGATTCCAGTTATGCCACGTACCAACCTCGTACTCGGTGACGTAACCATCAAGCACAACACTTTGATCATCTTGGCATTGACCATTCCATTGCTTATTGCTTTGACTTTCTTGGTTACCAAGACTCGTCAGGGTCGTGCAATGCGTGCAACTGCTGAAGATCAAGATGCTGCTCGTTTGATGGGTATCAACGTCAACCGCACAATCTCTTTCACCTTCATGCTCGGTGGAGCTCTTGCAGGTGCAGCTGGACTCATGTACCAGCAGATGATCGCGACCACGAGTTACAACCTCGGTTTCCGACTTGGTTTGATTGCGTTTACCGCTGCAGTTCTTGGTGGTATCGGCAACCTTTCTGGCGCTGTTCTTGGTGGTGTGCTCATCGGTTTGATCAGTGAGCTCAACGCAGGTCTTCCATATGGCTTCGGTCAACGTTGGGGACAAAGCGTTGTCTTCATCATTTTGATCTTGTTGATGGTGTTCAAGCCTGAAGGCATCCTCGGTAAACCAACGACGGAAAAGGTGTGACATCATGAACATCAAATCATGGAGCACTAACCGAAAATGGTCTGCGGGCTACCTTCTAGCCATTGTTGGAATTTTCTTGATGAACAAATTCCTCTTGAACGGCAACGTTCTTCCTGCAAACGCCAAGACACAGCTCTTGGGTTGGCTGAATCCAAGTTCTATTAACGAAGCATTGGTCTACGCAATGATGGCTCTTGGCCTCAACGTTGTTGTGGGTTACGCCGGTCTTTTGGATCTTGGTTTCGTTGCTTTCTGGGCAATTGGCGGTTATGTCGCCGGTTGGTTGATGTCTGGCTTCTTTGCAAACCTAGACATCAATTTCTTCGGTAACCCAGGCTTCGGTGTTATCGGTGGTATTCACCTTTCCTTCTGGCTGGTGCTAATACTCGCGGGTGGCTTCACGGCCATCTGGGGTGTCATCATCGGTGCCCCAACCTTGCGTCTCAAGAGTGATTACCTCGCACTCGTGACTCTCGGCTTTGGTGAAATCATTCCGGAAGTTTTCCGCAATGGTGATGACATCAACGGCGTCAACGTCACCAACGGTCAACTTGGTATTGCACCGCTCGACAAGATTCAGGTTGGCCCATTGCTGCTTGGCTCTGCCGACAGCGACCTCAAGTTCCTGATTTACTCAGGCTTAACCGCAATCATCTTGGTCATTTCGCTACGACTTCGCGATGGCCGTCTTGGCCGCGCTTGGTTGGCGATTCGTGAAGATGAACTTGCAGCCAGCATGATGGGTGTTCCTCTCATGCGCACCAAACTTGCTGCATATGCAGTTGGTGCAACCGCTGGTGGTATCGGTGGTGTTGCATTCGCAACACACATCAACGCTGTTCTACCTTCACGTTTTGCATTCGCTATCTCCATCATTATTTTGGCGATGGTTGTGCTTGGCGGAATGGGTAACGTCTGGGGTGTTTTGACTG
>JBEBBR010000041.1:0-10707 GCA_041158285.1 Actinomycetota bacterium | reverse complement strand
GCCATTCGAAATGTGACGAGAGGCACCATCTCACGTAACATCCTGATTACGATGCAAGAAATTTGGGCCTAAACGGGCCGAATTGAACGGATACCCACAGGTAGGCCTAATTCTCGGCAGTTCCCATTTGTTCGATAACCGTTAGAGCAACATCACGCATGGAACTGCGGTTATCCATAGCTGCCTTCTGGAGCCAGCGAAATGCAGCTGGCTCGTCGATAGCAAGTTTTGCCTGGAGCAGCCCTTTAGCCCGATCCACAATTTTTCGAACTTCAAGGCGTTCGGTAATGGTTTCGACTTCAGTGGAGAGTTGATTGAGTTGTTCGAAGCGGGCAATGGCCACTTCAATCGCTGGAACAATATTTGCGGGAGCAATGGGTTTTACCAAATATCCCATCGCACCTGCATCAGCAGCTCGTTCGACTAATTCCACTTGGCTGTAGGCAGTAACCATGACCACCGGACACAGTCGGCGATCGGTGATTTGGGATGCAGCGGTGACGCCATCAAGAACGGGCATAGCCACATCCATGAGAACTACATCGGGGTTGAAGGTTTCGGCAGCCACGATTGCAGCCTGGCCATCGCCAACAGCAGCAACGACTTCGTAGCCTGAATCTTCAAGCAAACTAACAAGGTCAAGCCGAATAACAGCTTCGTCTTCGGCGACTACAACACGTCTTTTGGTGGACACGGTGTGAGCCTACGGCGTGTATCGGTTACAGTTCGCCCCGCACGTCGTTACTCACAAGGTAACGAGGAGCCCTTGTGGCGGAATTGGCAGACGCGTCGGATTCAAAATCCGGTGTCGAAAGACGTGTGGGTTCAAGTCCCACCGAGGGCACACAGTTTTAAAGAGCAGTATTAATCAAGCGAAATTCGATGCTTGATGGCTGCAATGCGACCAAGCAAACCATTCAAAAATGCCGGCGATTCGTCCGTGCTGATCTCAGATGCAAGCGACACGATCTCGTCAATAGTGACGGCATCGGGTACTTCAGATTCGTAGACCAACTCATATACCGCGATTCGAGCAAGCGCCCGGTCAACTGCTGGCATTCGATCGAGAGCCCAACCCTCAGAGTAAGTCTCGATGGTTTCATCAATGGTCACAGCATGCGCCGTGACACCTTCGACCAACGTGGCTACCCAAGGATTCAGGGGAACTGATGCATCAGCAGCGATTCGGGTCAGCACCTCTTGGGCGGACACCGAACGCTGATCGGCTTCGAACAAAACATCAAGTGCTCGTTTACGAGCTTTAGTTCTCGCTGACACGTTAGTCGTTGATACGACCGAGATATGAACCATCTCGGGTATCTACACGAATCTTGGTACCAGTTTCGAGAAACAATGGAACCTGAATTTCAACACCGGTTTCGAGAGTTGCCGGCTTGGTACCACCTGAGGAACGGTCACCTTGAAGACCGGGTTCGGTGTACGAAACAGTGAGTTCTACCGAGGCTGGCAATTCAATGTACAGCGGTTCACCTTCATGCAGAGCAACCATGGCGGCTTGATTTTCGAGCATGTAGTTCTTGGCGTCGCCAACGACAACATCAGAAACAACGATCTGGTCGTAGTTCTGCAAATCCATGAAAACCCAACCATCACCATCGTGGTAGAGGTACTGCATGTCACGCTTTTCAACATTTGCGGTTTCGATCTTGACACCAGCATTGAACGTACGTTCAACAACTTTGCCAGTGAGAACGTGCTTAAGTTTGGTGCGAACGAATGCAGGACCCTTGCCTGGCTTCACATGCTGAAACTCAAAAACAGACCACAGCTGTCCGTCGATATTGAGGACAAGCCCATTCTTGAGATCGTTGGTTGTTGCCACGGTTGGTACTCCTCTTTTGGCGCGAATTTAAACTTCGAGAAGTTCGCGCGGTGATTTGGTTAGATTCCTATGCCCCGCCTCAACGACTACCAAAGTGTCCTCGATGCGAACTCCCCCGCGGCCCTCGAGATAAATCCCAGGTTCGATGGTGATGGGCATACAGGGGGCGAGGATACCGTCTTGCCGACCGAGAAATGGCCGTTCATGGATTTCGAGGCCAACACCATGACCGAGTTGATGCAGGAACTGCGGACCATATCCAGCATCCGTGACGATAGAACGAGCTACTGAATCCATGATGAAGCTGTCCACACCAGGTTTTACTGCATTTCGGGCTGTTGTCTGGGCATCAAGTACTACTGCATAGATTTCCTTTTGCCAGTCAGCAGCTTGTCCGACAACTACCGTGCGAGTCATATCGGCGTGATAGCCCTCGAATCTCGCACCACAATCAATCTTCAGGAAATCGCCGTGAACCACGGTTCGCAGAGATGGTTCGTGATGAGGAATTGCGGAATGGGGACCGGTTGCCACGATTGTTTCAAATGCTCGATCTTCAGCTCCATGAACTCTGAAGAGCATTTCGAGTCGACCGGCTAACTCCACTTCAGTCTTTCCAAGTACACCTTCGTCGAGCAATTGAGCCCATGCGAGATCAGTGATGTCGCAGGCTTTTTCGATGGCTTGGATTTCTTCGGCAGATTTAACTTTACGTAAATCCTCAATCACATCGACGCATGCGACCAACTCAATATTGAATCCGTTGGCAATGTCGTTGAGGTGTTTGAAATCATTCACGGATACATGAACTGACTCAAATCCGATTTTCCTCAAACCATTGATACGTGCTTGCTGCACAGCGGCAACTACAACATTGCGTTCGATGATGATCTGACAATGCGGACTTTGAGAATGTGCCTGTTGGCCATATCTGCTATCGGTGAAAAGCGTCGCCGAATCATGGGTAACAAGAACTGAGGCATTACTTCCAGAAAAGCCCGATACATATCTGCAGTGGATCAGTCGCGAGGTAATAAATCCATCTAGATCATGCTCCCTCATGTACGTGCGAACGTCATTGAGGCGGTTGAGGTAATCCATCAGCTTTTCATCTTCAACCACAACGCACGCAATGCCAGTTCGTAGGAATGTTTTCCAAAACCAGCGATGGTGCCATCAACTACCGCGGAAACCACAGACACATGTCGAAATGTTTCTCTCGCGTGCGGATTTGAGAGATGCACTTCGATCATAGGCGCAGTGTGTAGCGCACATGCATCTCGCACCGCGTAGGAATAATGCGTGAAAGCAGCTGGATTCAAGACGACAGGAATGTTTTCTGTCGCAGCCTCTGTCAACCACGAAACTAATTCTGATTCACTATCGGTTTGACGCACTTCTACTATAAATCCGAATTCAGTGCCTGCTTCAACACAAAACTCTGCGAGGTCTTGCAGAGTCATGTATCCGTAAATTTCAGGTTCCCGAGTACCAAGCCGTCCGAGATTGGGGCCATTAAGAACCAGAACACGTGTCATGGGCTGAATTATGCCGAAATTCGACGAAACGCTTCAGCGAGATCTTCAGTGGAAGGCCCCGAAAGAATTGCCGGTAGTCCAAAATCTGTGAGCACTACAAAGCGAAGGAGATTGCCGCGCGCTTTCTTGTCGATCGACATTGCAGCAAGTAACTCTGGCCAGTCAGTTCCTGAATATGAAATTGGTAGCCCTAAAGCACCAATGAGTTGACGATGTCTGGCAACTTTGTCTTCAGTAAGTAATCCGGCGATGTGCGCCAACTCGGCAACGAAAATCATGCCAATAGAAATAGCCTCGCCGTGGCGCCATGAATAGTTCTCGTGCACCTCGATTGCGTGTCCAAACGTGTGACCGTAATTCAAAATTTCGCGCCCTAATCCCCCAGGCTTTGATTCAGTGAAGTCATCGGCAACCACTTCAGCTTTGACCATGATTGCACGTGCAATGAGGTGCGGAAGTTCGTCATGGTCTGGATTAATGAGCGCCTGACCCTGCGCCTGGATCGTTTCGAGAATTGAGAGATCTTGAATGAATCCACATTTCACGATTTCACCAAAACCTGCACGCAAATCTTCAACAGGCAGAGTTTTGAGAACATCAACATCACACCAAACAGACAATGGGTGATAAAACGATCCAACAAGATTTTTGCCTGCGGCTGTGTTGATTACGGTTTTACCACCAACAGCTGCATCCACCATGGCGAGCAAAGTTGTTGGTACGTGAATAACTCCAATTCCACGTAACCACGTAGCTGCTACAAAACCTGCAAGATCGGTGGTAGCTCCACCACCAACAGAGATGATGAGATCCGATCGCGTAAAACCTGAAGCACCTAATTGATTCCAGCAATCAGCGAGAGTCTCAACATTTTTGGCGGCTTCAGCATCAGGTAGTTCAATGCGAAGAATCTCTTGATGAAGTGAATTAGCAAGAGTCTCAACAACAGACGTTACTGCAGGTGAATGCAGAATTGCGATTCGCTGAACACTCGCGGGAATTGTTTGTACAACTTCGTCAATAATTCCAGAACCGACATGTACGTTGTAGGGACGGTCGACTGAGACCTGAATAGTTGTCATCGCGCCAACGCTGCCTTGATTTCGTCAACAATGATTCGCGGAAGCTTGTCACCCGTAGAAATTTTCAATTTCGCAACGGATTGATATAGCGGCGCTCTGTCATCCATAAGTTTCATAAGAGTGCTTCGCACATTTCCCAGCAGCAATGGGCGGGCTGTATTCATTCCGACGCGCTGTGCTGCATGTGCAATATCAACATCAAGCCACACAACAAATTCGTTTTTCAATAAGGAACGTGTTTCGGCATTAAGGACGGCGCCACCACCGAGAGCTAAAACTCCGGAATGTTCTTTGAGTGCAGTTGCAACTGCTTCCTGTTCTTGATGGCGAAAAGCTGGTTCTCCAAGTGAAACAAAAATGTCTGTGACCGACATTCCTGCATTTGATTCGATATCAAGGTCTGTATCTCGAAAGCCAACGTCGAGGGAACGAGCAAGTAAACGACCAATGGTGGTTTTACCTGCACCTGGCGGGCCTACAAGAACAGCGATGGGACTCATCGAATTGCAAGATTTTCTAGGTAATTTTGAACGTTACGACGAGTTTCGCCGACACTGTCTCCACCGAATTTTTCGAGCACTGCATCGGCAACAACTAATGCGACCATCGCCTCAGCAACGACGCCGAGTGCAGGAACAGCACACACATCACTTCTCTGGTTGAAAGCTTTTGCAGCTTCACCTGTAGTGGTATCGATAGTGCGCAAAGCGCGTGGAACTGTTGAGATTGGTTTCATACCGGCTCTTACGCGAAGTAGTTCACCAGTAGTCATGCCACCTTCGGTGCCACCAGAACGACCACTTGTACGACGTACGCCATCAGGTGATGGAACGATTTCGTCATGCGCCAACGAGCCGCGGGTCGCGCTGAGATCAAAACCATCTCCAACTTCGACACCTTTGACGGCTTGAATACCCATCAACGCACCAGCGAGACGCGCATCGAGGCGACGATCCCAGTGAACGTGACTTCCCAAACCTGGTGGCAGTTGTGTGACGATAACTTCAACTACACCGCCCAAAGTGTCACCGTCTTTGTGTGCAGCTTCAATTTCGGCTTGCATCTTGGTGCTGATATCTGCATCCAAACAACGGACTGGATCATCATCAATTCGCATGGCATCTGCGGGAGTTGGAATCAGTCCGTCTGGTGTTTCAACCGAGCCAATCCGGACCACATGACTTACGACTGAGGCTCCAAGAACATCATGAAGGAACGCTTTAGCCACCGCACCCAATGCGACTCGGGCAGCAGTTTCACGAGCACTAGCTCGCTCAAGAATTGGTCGAGCATCATCAAAGTCGTACTTTTGCATACCCACCAAGTCGGCGTGACCTGGTCGTGGTCTGGTCAGAGGCAGGGCTCGTGACACGCCTTCGAGTGCGGCTGGGTCAACAGGATCGGCATTCATGACGACATCCCATTTCGGCCATTCACTGTTGCCGACCTCAATGGAGATTGGGCCACCTTGGGTGAGTCCATGGCGAACCCCACCAAGAATCCGGACCGCATCCTGTTCAAACTTCATGCGGGCACCGCGGCCATACCCCAACCGTCGACGCTGAAGGTCACGAGAAACATCCTCGGTAGTGACCTGAACGCCAGCTGGGACACCTTCAACAATCGCTGAAAGTGCCTGACCATGGGATTCGCCTGCAGTTAACCATCTCAACACGGCTCTATTGTCCCACGAATGCGGCAATCCATGCGATGACTAGCCATGGTCCGAAGGCCAAAGTTTTAGCTTTTCTGCCAGATCGCAGGACTAAAGCTGCGAAACTTGCCATGGCGTAACTCAGAATCAGCCACGTAAGCACACGTGATTCCACCGAAGCGGTTATTCCTAGGGCAGCAATTAATTTGAGATCGCCCCCACCGAGTCCGTAGGGCGGGACCACCACCAGCACCATGTGCACAACGACTACAAAAAACCAAACCCAGAAAGCCTCAGCGGGAATGACCGTTTGTGAATAGCACGCCCAGATAATTGAAAGTATGGCAATCGCGAGATTGAGACGATTGGGAAGAATTTTCGTGTGCCAATCGATCACTGCTGCAACACACGCAATGATGCCAATCACAACTATCAGAAGGTTCTGCACCATGTCCCGCAGTATTCGCGGATTTCACAGGTGAGTTTCAGGTTTCCACAGGAGACTAGATATATCGGTTACCCAATCGATTGTTACCGAAAATCAATTGCGTGCTGAACGAAGCGCCTGCTCTTTGAATCCAGCCTCGTACATCACCGAATAAATGTTATCGCGCAAACTTTCATCACAGCGAGTCATCAAAATAACTTGTTCAACAGCTTGAGCAACTAATAGTTCCAACCCGCCGAGCACAAGCACATCATTTTCTTCGGCTGTTAAAGCAAGTTTGGTTGGCCACGGTGCATAAATCACATCAAAAAGCGCAGAAGTCTTACGTGCGAATTTCATGTCACTGGTCGCCGCCGCTGGAGCCGTATTGATGACGTACGTGCACTCAGGCAGAGTTGTTTGCCAGGCAATTGCAGAAATTTCTACGTCAGGAAACTGTTCTTTGATTTCTTCGACTGCGCTTTCGCGTCGAGCCATTACACGGATATAGGTTGCACCCATTTCGGAAACAGCGGCAATAGCAGAGCGCGCTGTCGCACCTGCACCAATCACCAGCACATCATCAACATGTTTGATTCCGACGCGTTTGAATGCGTTGATGAATCCAATTACATCTGTGTTGTAACCCTGCCAGCCTGATGGCGATGCAATGAGAGTGTTACATGCTTTCGTCATTATTGAGCTGGAGTCATGATGTGAAGCCTGCAAAAACGCTTCATGCTTCAGTGGCATGGTCAACGAAAAACCTGAGTACTCAGCGCCTTGCCCATTGAGAAAATTAGAGAGTTGATCTTCAACTAATTCAAAACGACCGTACTCCCCCGCAAAACCAATGGCTTTGTATGCAGTCGAATGCAATGTGGGAGACAAAGAATGTTCAATCGGACTGCCAAGCACAGCGGCTTTGAACGCTTTAGGCGACATTGGCTTGGAACTCACGCTTGAGCACGAGAAACTCTTCGTAGGTGACAGCAAACTTAGTGAGTTTGGTATCTGGATCTACCGTCACGAAGTACAGCCAATTACCTTCTGCAGGTTCAAGTGCCGCCTCGATTGCTGCAGCTCCCGGATTACCAATGGGGCCAGGAGTGAGGCCATCAACTTTGTACGTGTTGTAAGCAGATTCAACATTCATTTGATCCGCGGAAAGTTGTAGCTCTGAAATACCTAATGCGTAATTAACTGTTGAATCTAATTGCAAACGCATCGGTTTATCGAGTCGATTTTCGATGACGCGAGCGACCTTTGCATAATCCGAAACACCCGCTTCAACTTCAAGAATGGAAGCGATAGTCAGAATCTCGAGAACTGTATGTCCAGACGCAGCTGCTCTTCTAGTTAGCTCCAACTCATCAGAAGCAGTACGCCAACGATCTGTCATCGCTTGCAGAATGGAAGTGGCGGTTGCGTTCTTATTGATTTCGTACGTTGCAGGGAACAAGAACCCTTCAGGTTTTCCCTTGGCGATTTTTGGGAGACCGAAGGAATCTGGTTTCTTAAGTACTTCGATAAATTCGTCTTCAGCAATTCCTGAAACTTTGGAAGCGGCCTTCACAATTTCGACAACGCGCATACCTTCTTTGACAACAAGTTTGAACACAGCGCGGCTGGAAGGATCGAGTATGAGTTCGAGGGCTTGACGTGCGCCCATTTCTTTGCGCAGGTTGTAATCGCCAGGTCCAATAGAACTAGAACGGCTTTCGCTCGCGGTTGCAGCGACCCACGCATCAACACTTGCCACGACACCAGCGTCATAAAGTCGAACACCCATTTTGCGCAATGTGTCACCAGCAACAATGGTCACCGTTACCTCGGTCGTACCGTTACCTTCGAAATCGGCAGGTGGTTTGAGGTAATTCGCGAACGCAATAGCGACTACAAGAAAAATTGCGATAGCTGCCGCGAAATACTTCCAGGGTTTACGCGTCTGTGTCTCTGGACTTTTCATTTCAAACCCAAAAACGCTCATTGGACAACCTCTCCTGGCGCAACTCCCTGACGTCGTTCTGCCTCGAGAGTATCCTCCAACAAAATAACAGCGGATGCAGCATCGATGAGTGCCCGATCAGTTCGAGTTGAATAACCAGAAGCTGCCAATTGTTTCCGTGCAGCTGCTGTGGTTAAACGTTCATCGACCAATCTCCACACAGTGTCTGGAAATTGTTGGTGCAATTCGATGGCTCTTGCTCTTACCGCTTGAGCCGCAACACCTTGCTCCCCACGCATGTCAGTGGGTAATCCCACGACAATCTCGAGTGGCTCATATTCGCTTAAGACTTCTTGAACTTGTGCAAATAAGTTTTGATTATCTGTCACCTGCCACACCGCATGAGGTGAAGCCAGTGTGCCGGATGCATCACAACGGGCAACGCCAATTCGCACTGAACCCAAGTCCAGTGCGAAACGCACGCCCATTCGCATTACTTTCCTTGAGCGGTTTCGATGGCGGAAGTGAGCCCATTCACTGCATCTGGGATGGCACCGACATTCGATCCACCACCTTGTGCAAGTTCTGGCTTACCGCCACCACGACCATCAAGAATTGGTGCGATATAACTGAGCAAAGTTCCAGAAGACACACCGAGTGCGATGGCATCAGACGTTGCAGCAATAACGACTGAGACCTTGCCATCGGCAACTGCGAAGCCTGTAACAACCCCAGCAACACCTGGACTGAACTGTCCTTTGAGATCGGTGACGATTGTTCGCACATCGTTAGCCGAACTTCCCTCTGGTAGTACTACTGTCTTGAGAGTGACCTTAGAAATTTCTGATGTTGTCACCAAGTCAGATAGTTGAGAACGCAATGCCCCTGCTCGAACTTTGTCGAGTTCCTTTTCAGCATCTCGCAAACGTGTCACCAATGACTCAATGCGATCTGCTAGTTCTTCAGGACGTGCTTTCAGATTTTCAGAAATCTGTGCGAGCAAGATGTGCTCTTTTGCAAGGAATGAATATGCATCTGAGCCAACCAAAGCTTCGACACGACGAACACCCGCACCAACAGAACCTTCAGACAAGAACTTCACAACACCTAGGTGTCCAGTCGATGGCGTATGAGTACCACCACACAGCTCGCGTGCCCAGTCACCTACAGAAACAACACGAACTTTGTCGCCGTATTTCTCACCGAAGAGTGCCATCGCTCCAATAGAACGTGCTGCATCTTGTGACATTACCTCCGCAGTGACTGGTAAGTCGTCGAGCAGCAGTGTGTTGACGCGTGATTCAACTTCGTTGAGAACTGAATCTGGCACAGCCTGAGGTGATGGAAAATCAAAACGCAAACGTCCTGGTGAATTCTCAGAACCCATTTGAGTTGCAGTTTCACCAAGCAGTTCACGGAAAGCTTTATGGATCATGTGCGTTGCAGTGTGTGCGCGGCTAATTGCCATGCGTCGAGCCAGATCAACCTGTCCGAAGGACTGTGCCCCCACTGTGACTTCGCCATCCGCAACGGTTGCACGGTGAACAAACAAACCAGGAACGGGTGACTGAACGTCATACACATCAAGAACAGCACCGTTTGCGAGAGTGATTTTTCCGTGATCACCAAGCTGGCCACCGGATTCTGCATAGAACGGTGTGGTGTTGAGAATTACTTCGACATGCTGGCCAGGACCTGCGGCTTCAACAGATTGGCCGTCAATCAACAATCCGCCAATGCGACCTTCCGCAGCCACATTTTCATAACCAACAAACGTTGTTGTACCTGCAGATTCCATCACGTCTTTGTATGCAGTGGCTGCAGTCAAGCCTGACTTACGAGCTCGTGCATCAGCTTTTGCACGTTCACGTTGCTCTTTCATCAAAGAGCGGAACCCTTCTTCGTCCACTGAAAGGCCAGCTTCTCGAGCCATCTCCACTGTGAGATCGAATGGGAAACCAAATGTGTCGTGGAGCTGGAATACCTGATCGCCAGGAACGGTTGCTTTGCCAGCAGATTTCAACGCAGCAGCAGCGGTATCAAAGATAGCCGTACCTGACTTAAGAGTTGAGAGGAATGCTGCTTCTTCATTTTCTGCAATGGATCGAATACGAACTGCATCAGTGATGAGTTCTGGATACTGAGGTCCCATTGACAAAATGGCTGCATCAATCAATTCACCCATGATTGGCTCTTGGCAACCAAGTAAACGCAT
>JBEBBR010000040.1:0-3642 GCA_041158285.1 Actinomycetota bacterium | reverse complement strand
GCGTTGGCATCAAAACCGCGTGGACTCCAACGCTCTTGGAGAAGTGGATGAAGTGGGACAGATGTATGAGCAGGTTTTTTCATTATCTCTTCTGTTTCGTATGAATGAGTATTAACGGCCTTTAGGGGTGAGCTTCAGCGCAATGCCAGCAAGTCCGCGCGGCTTTTTGTGAAGTGATTGCGCTAGTTGAATGATTGCTTGAGCTGCTGGAGCTTCAGGATGCGCGACAACTAGTGGATCACCGTTGTCGCCACCTTCGCGCAAACGTACATCGAAAGGAACGCGCGCGAGAACTGAAATGTCATTGCCGAGCGATTCAGTGAGTTGTTTGGCTACTGCATCGCCGCCGCCAGATCCAAATAGATCCATTGGTTCTCCACAGTGAGGGCATGCAAGCGAACTCATATTCTCAATGACACCGGCAACTTTTTGTTTGGTGACACTCGACATCATGCCGGCGCGCACTGCAACTTCCGCGGCAGCTTGCTGTGGAGTGGTTACAACAATCAACTGTGCTGTCGGCAAGAGTTGTGCGGTCGAGATCGCAATGTCACCTGTACCTGGTGGCAAGTCGAGTAGCAAAACATCGAGGTCACCCCAGTAGAAATCAGTGAGGAATTGCTCGAGAACTTTTGCCAACATTGGACCGCGGAATGCAACAGGCTCGGCACTGCCACCTGGTTTGAATGGCAGCATCGAAAGGGCTTTTACACCGTGAGCCTGTGGTGGCATTCGCAAATCTTTGTCCACGAAAGTTGCATGATCCTTGATACCAAGAATTCCGGGAATCGAGTGGCCGTAAACATCGGCATCGATGATGCCAACATTGAGACCCATCTGCGCAAATGCAACTGCAAGATTGACGGTGATGGAAGATTTACCTACGCCACCTTTTCCTGATGCGACCGCATAGACGCGAGTGCCAGAAGCCGGATCGGCGAATGGAATAACTTTCGAAGGACCGCGCAGAAGGGTTTTGAGATTTTCGCGCTGTTCATCTGACATTACATCGAGAACGACTTTGACTTCGTCAATCCCATCAACCGTGAGCACCGCAGCGGTCACACGACTGGTGATGGAATCCTGCATTGGACAGGCTTTAATGGTCAGATAAATCGAAACCGTAGCAACCTTGCCATCAACTTCGATGTTTTTGACCATCCCCAAATCAGTGATGGGGCGACGAATTTCTGGGTCATCTACAGTGGCTAGGGCAGCAAGGATGTTTTCGCGAACGGACACAGCCCTAGCCTAAGCGTGAATTACTTAGGCTGCTCATCCGTATCAGGGCGAGCAGATTGGCTGCGCTCTTCAATCTCTTCGAGCAATTCGCGCAATTCGCCACGCAAGAAATCGCGGGTTGCGACATCGCCAAGTGCCACGCGCAATGCAGCAATTTCGCGGCTCAAGTACTCAGACTCAGCCATCAACCTTTCGGTGCGAGCGCGATCATCCGCAGATGTCACACGATCGCGGTCGGTTTGACGGTTCTGAGCCAACAAGATCAGCGGTGCTGCGTAGGAAGCTTGAAGTGAAAGCAGCAAAGTCAAAAAGATAAATGGAAATCCATCAGGACGGCTGTCTTCTGGTGCAAAAACATTCCACAAAACCCACACGACAATGAAGACAGTCATGTAGGCAATGAAGCGCCAGGAACCAATGAAACGAGCGATTCGTTCGCTGAGTTTGCCGAAGGTTTCTGGATCGATTGATGGTCGAAGATTGCGACGCTGAGTCAAAGGTGAATCGAGACGTCCACTACGAATTGGATTTTGATTATTGCGGGCCATCTGCCACCTCCTCATCATCTGTTTGTCGCCAGTCTTCAGGCAACATGTGGTCAACCAAGTCGTCCACGGTTACGGCACCCAAAAGATGTCCAGCTTCATCAACAACCGGAAGTGCTACCAAGTTGTAGGTTGCAAAGTAGCGAGCAACGGTTGAGAGAGCAGACTGCGGACCAATAGGTTCGAGATCCTTATCAATTACTGCAGAGACCAAAGTTGATGGCGGTTCGCGCAACAAACGTTGGAAGTGCGCAACACCAAGGTATTTACCGGTTGGAGTTTCGAGTGGTGCACGAACAACATAAACCTGTGATGCCAGTGAAGGTGAAATGTCTGAGTTACGAACTCGTGCCAACGCTTCAGCAACAGTTGCATCTGGTGACAGCAAAACTGGTTCGGTTGTCATCATGCCGCCAGCGGTGTAGTCACCATAGGAAAGCAAACGCTTAATATCTTCAGCATCTTCAGGTTCGAGTGCTTCGATAATTTCCTGAGCTTGATCGTCTGGCAATTCTTTGAGCAAGTCAGCTGCGTCGTCTGGATCCATTTCTTCGAAAACATCAACAACGCGATCGATGCCCAACTTCTGCACCAACTCAACGCGAACGTCTTCAGGCAATTCCTCAAGCACGTCTGCCAAACGCTCATCATCAAGTTCGCGCGCAACATCGAGACGACGGGAGGTTGGAAGATCGCGCAGAACGTTGGCAACGTCTGCCGCACGCAATTCAGAAATCTGCACCAGGAGGTTGTCAGCAGCTTGATCAGCCTGTGGCGAATTGAACTCAGAGAGTGCATCCCAGTTGACGGTCATGCTCTCGCCGTGACGACGAATGCCGCCGATGAATTTGCGAACAAATCCCCGAGTGATAAACCATTCACGAGTTCGTGGCTGATATTCGATGGCGAGGTCACCAATCGTCACTAATTCATTGGTCTCGAGGTGGGTCACCTTGCGGTCGAGAAGTTCGGCCATCACGAGGGTTTCGTTGTCACGCTGACGGAAACGCTGAAGATCGACTTTGCCGGTGGAGATCACTTGACCAGGCTCAATGGAGGTGATGCGGCTCATCGGAATGAAGATTCGACGACGAGGTGGCACTTCGATCACCAGACCGAGGACCAAAGGGGCTTTGGTGGGACGCAAAATCACGACAACATCACGCACCTTGCCGACGAGGTCACCGTGTGGGTCAAACACATCGGTGCCGGCGAGGCGCGCTATATAGACGCGGGAGGTTGCGAAATTCACGTGCTCAGGGTAGTCGCGCTACGCACGTGTCCCAAACTTCTTACAGCGTGCTGAGCACAACACCACACTTGACCGAAGGCCCAGCGGGCTCGTTTATGCTCTTCTCACTTCACGATTCCGCCTTCGAAAGGCCCGTTATGACCAACATTGTGCGCATCGATGCCAACGCAGAATTGCCACCATCTGTGCCAGGCGAATACTGCATCACACCGTTTCGCGGGGCTGAGGACAAGTTTTATGCAGGGGTGTGGTCGGCAGATCCCCATTCTCTCGACTTCGATTCCTATGAGGTTGATGAAGTATGTGTCGTGCTTTCCGGCAAAATCACCCTGACCGAGGTTGGTGGTGAGCCGCAGGTTTTCGTGGCAGGTGATGCCTTCGGGCTCAAGAAGGGCACTGCGCTCAATTGGACCCAAGAGGCTGGAACTCGCAAGATCTTCGTTATTTTGGATAACTAGTACTTGGTGGGCAGACCTCCCAAGGTAGCCTCGCGCCTATGGCTGACGTGATTGACCTCAGATTCCTTGGTTCGGTTCTCGTGACACTTTTTGTCATCATGGACCCGCCAGGAGTGCTGCCAGTTTTCTTAGGGTTAGTCGGCCG
>JBEBBR010000039.1:0-18870 GCA_041158285.1 Actinomycetota bacterium | reverse complement strand
TTTCTGATGAACTTGCAGTGCACGGTGTTGATGCAGTGCGACTAACTATGGTTTTTGCTGGTCCACCTGAAGACGATGTCGATTGGGCTGATGTTTCTCCAGCTGGTGCTAAGAAATTCTTGGCACGCGCATGGCGTTTGTCAGGTGAAGTCGCCAGTAAACCTGGTGTTGATTTCTCAACTGGTGATCGCGCATTACGTAAAGCAACTGCGCGCACTTTGCATGATGCAGAACTTGCAGTGGAGACCTACCGATTCAACGTTGCCATTGCCAAAATGATGGAGCTCGTCAATGCCACCCGCAAAGCGATTGATGGTGGAATTGATGCAAGCGACCCTGCTGTGCGTGAAGCAGTTGAGGCTGTCGCAATCATCATGTCATTGGTTGCGCCATACACCGCTGAGGACATGTGGTCTCGCCTTGGACATGAGCCATGTGTGGCACGTGCTGGATGGCCAGTAGTTGATGCATCACTTCTCGTTGATGAATCAGTTGTCTGTGTGGTTCAGATTGCGGGCAAGGTTCGAGAACGTCTTGAGGTTAGCCCTGATATTTCAGAAGCAGAGCTCAAAGAGTTGGCACTTGCTTCGGATGGTGTGCTCACTGCGCTTGCCGGTCGCGAAATCAAAACCGTCATTGTGCGTGCGCCGAAACTAGTTAACATCGTTCCAGCCACCTAAGGCCTAGGCTGTAGTTCATGACATTGGCGATCGTCACTGATTCCACGGCTTGTCTACCGTCCTATCAGGTAGAACGTCTTGGAATTACTGTCGTTCCAGTTCAAGTGACTATTGATGACAAAACTTTCGATGAAGGTATTGGTATTTCATCTGTCAGCGTGATGTCTGCCTTAACTCGCGGTCAGGCTGTGTCGACCAATCGTCCGGCGCCTGAGAAGTTTGCACAGATCTACGAAACTTTGGCTGCTCGCGGCGCCACTGAAATAGTTTCGATTCATTTGTCGTCGGAACTTTCTGGAACATATTCATCGGCAGTTCTTGCAGCACGTGAAGCTCGAGTGCCAGTGCGAGTTGTGGACAGTCGCACGATTGGTCTCGGACTTGGGTTCGCAGTCTTAGCGGCGGCCGATGAAAGTGCTCATGCACCTTCCGCGTCACACATCGCAGACATTGCTACGCGTCGTGGACGAGCTGCTCGCGCGTGGTTGTGTGTGGATACTCTCGAACATCTTCGAGTCGGAGGACGAATTGGTGTCGCCCAAGCCGCTGTTGGCTCGGTGCTTGCCATCAAACCTATTCTCGAAGTGAGCGGCGGTCGCATTGTTCCGTCTGACAAGGTGCGAACCATGTCTCGAGCAATTGCTCGACTGACAGAACTCGCTTTCGAAGCTGCAGCAGATCTTGGCGGTAGAGTCGAAATCGGTGTCCAACATGCTGGTGCACGCGAAAAGGTGGAGTCGCTTTCAGCTGCGCTAGGTAAAGCACAGCCCGGAGTTCCAGTCGTAACGTCTGATCTTGGTGCAGTGTTGAGTGCGCATGTGGGACCGGGTGCCATTGCGGTTGTGGTTTCGCCAGTTATTTCTTACTGACGATTGCTCAAGTAATTTTCCACACTCAGCGAAGAGTGTTTCAACTTTCCACAATGAGTTCTTTACTCTGAACATCTCGAACTACATCGCTTAATTTCAGTTTATGAATCTCGACCTGACAGTTGCGCAGGTTCGAGTAATCGCAATTGCGCTGGGCGCATTGGTCGGAGTCGTAGGTCTATGGTGGTGGCTTCAGCAGCCACAATCGCAACCCATCAGTGTTTCGCCAACCTCTGCGAGTTATACATCGCCAGCTCCTCAAGTCGGTGCGCTCGTGATCGTGGATGTGGTGGGTGGTGTCAAGGCGCCCGGGGTCGTGCAACTCCCTCTTGGTTCACGCGTTATCGATGCAGTCGAAGCAGCAGGCGGCTTGAAGTCCGGCGTCACGGCGGGCATCAACATGGCACGCGTCCTAGTGGATGGCGAACAAATCGTGATTGGGGTTCAACCTTCTGCACCTGCACAATCAGATGGAAAGGTTCACCTCAATTCAGCAACTCAAAGTGAACTTGAAGAATTACCTGGAGTTGGACCAGTTCTTGCTTCTCGACTCATTGAATATCGAACAGAACATGGAAACTTTCACACTATGGCGGACCTCGACGCCGTAAGTGGAGTGGGTCCAGCCATGCTCGACAACTTGGCGGATGTTGTGAGCTTTGATTAGACAACCGCGCGACTTCGATTTCAGGACTTCGATTCCCACAGTGGGATTGTGGTTGGGAATGTTGTTGTGTTTCGGGGTTGTATGTGAAGTTGTACCTGTTGCGGTATTTGCAACTCTAACTCTGTTGGTACTTGTGGCTGCTTCGCGGCATCGAAAACCAATCCAACAGCTTCTCGTCATCAGTGCGGTCCTGGGAATGTTGTTGGTCGTCGTTCGCGTACATGCCATCACCAACGATGCAGTCGAGCTAGTGATTACCAATCCATTGAGTAGAAACATCACGTTTTCGATTCAAGATGACCCACGCCTTCAAGCAAGTAGGGGATTTGGTGCTTTGAGTTTCGACAAGGAAGTTGGGGTTGTCGTTGATGTTCGTACAGTCGATCAAAACTCAATTTCGTTTCCGGCGTATCTCTCTGCTGTGAAATTTGAAGAGTCCTTCCAGCACGCAGAAATTTCTAGTACGTGGAGTTGCCGTGGAAGATTTCGAGAATCAATTGGCATTCGAAGAACCGTTGCCTTTGTCACCTGTGTTGATACCCCGGTGCTGAACTCGAGAGCAACTCATCAACAACACATTGCAAGTGTTGTGCGAAACGCTCTGCAAGTTATGACTTCTGAAAGGCACCCAGATGATGATGGTGCTGCCTTACTTCCAGGATTGGTGGTTGGTGATACATCAGCACAATCCTCTGAACTAGAAAATGATTTGCGGTCTTCGGGATTGGGTCACCTCACCGCGGTAAGTGGTGCCAACGTTGCGATTGTGATTGCGGCGTGTGAAGTGGCACTTCGTCGAACTCGCTTTAGGCGGCCTGTTCGAATACTTCTTCTGGCGTTCGCAGTCCTGAGCTTTGTAGTCATTGCCAGACCTTCACCGAGTGTGGTGCGAGCTGCGGCGATGGCGTTGTTGACTCTGTGGGTTTGGTTTCGTGGGTCACAGAGGCATTCCGAGATCGTGGTTTTTCTTTCGTGCGCTGCTCTGTTGGTCTTTGACCCGTGGCTTGCTGCCTCCTGGGGATTTGGATTGTCCGTCGCAGCAACACTTGGGCTCATCGTTCTGCCTCGCATGTGGGGTGTGAGCGCACAGAGTTCATTTGCGATCAGGGCGGTGAGCACTGCGCTTGCTGCAGGACTCGCGACGCTACCTTTATTAATCGCAATGGGTTCTGCTCCAACATTTGCATCCATACCAGCAAATGTGATGGCGGAATTGTTTGTAGCACCTGCAACTATTGCTGGTGTTGTAACTGCAGTTGTGGCCGCACTTGCGAGTGTTCCATTAGTCGGTGAAATCGCTGCGCCTGTTATTCACGTGCTCGCGATAATTCCAGCAGAGATTGGAATCTGGTGTGCACGTGCAATCGTGATTATTGCAAGGCTAGCCAATCAATCTGTATTCAACATTGTCGTCATCTCAAGTGCAGGTTTGTTGTTCGCATTACTTGTCATAGCTCTGCTGTATCTAGCTCGGCGTCGATCCGTTCTCAACTCGCATATGGCACTGGTCATTGTCCTGATTGCATCTGTCGTTCTTTGGTGTAGCCGCAGCATTAGTCAGTGGACGTCGAATTGGCCACCACCTCAGTGGGAAGTTGTTGCATGTGATGTCGGGCAAGGTGATGCGACCGTTGTTCGATTGGCGAATCACTCAGCCATGGTGATTGATGTTGGTGGTGATCCAGCTTTGCTTGATCGTTGCCTCGATGATCTCGCGGTCGAAACTATTGAGCTTTTCATTGCGAGCCATTTCCATGCCGACCATGTTGGGGGAGTAGCAGGACTTGCTCGTGGTAGAAGTGTCAAACGCGTAGTGATTGGCATCAACTCCATTCCACGTGGTGGGTTGGAATTGGTTCAAGAAACTTTTCCCCATCTCACCCTCGAAAATGCTGTCACTGGAATGACTCAGTCATATCGTGGTGAATTTGGTGAAGTGACTTGGTCGGTACTTCAAATCAGTGATGGTTCAGTCATGGAAGATGATGGGACGTCAATCAACAATCAAAGCGTTGTGGTTCTAATTAGCACACCACATTTCTCTGTGTTGTTGACCGGCGATATTGAGATATCCGCTCAAACCACTTTGATGAAAGCTATCGCACCTCTGCATGTGAATGTCGTCAAGGTCCCGCACCACGGATCAAGGTCGCAAGTTCCCACCTTCGCTCAATGGACGGGTGGCTCGCTTGCTTGGATTTCTGTGGGTGCGGATAACGACTATGGACATCCCTCTCGTGAGGCAATCACCTATTACAAGCAAGCAGGTATGGTGATTCTGACTACCGCTGACTGTGGTGACATTGCGGTGCTCAAGCAGGAAATGCTGGGTTTCGCTCCTCGAGATGAGTGCCGAAGTGTCTGACCCATCTGCCACACTAAGCCTCATGACTAGCCCCATCGTTTTGATCGCAGGAGCCGAGGATTTCCTCGCTGACCGTGAAGTGCTCAAACGATTTCGGGAGGCTCGCAAAGCTGAACCCATGATCGAACGCCGGGATATTGAGGCTGCGTCGGAATCCGCTGCTGGGGATTTTGTTGATGCATGTTCGCCAGGTCTATTCGGCGATGCGGCTTTGGTTGTGGTTGATGGAGTCGAACAGGCGGATGACGAGCTCCAAAAAGAAATCCTTGCTTTGATTGCTGATTCATCGGCGACCACCGCAGTTCTTCTGGTTCAACGAGGACTTGTCAAAGGTCGTGGATTCATCGACAAGATCAAGAAATCTTCTGCCGAAACTGTTCAGTTTGAAAAACCAAAAGGCAAAGCTTTTGATGATTTCATCATGACGGAATTCAAACTTCACAAGCGCAAGATTGCTGCTGATGCGCTCAAGATTTTGCGTGATGCAGTAGGCGATGATCTCCGCGCACTATCAGGTGCGATTAGTCAGTTGGCTAGCGATGTTGAAGCTGATCCGATTACTGCCGAAGCTGTCGCTGAGTATTACGAAGGTATGGCTGGGGTGTCGGGATTTTCGATTGCGGATGCGGTTTTCGAAGGTCGTTCGGTTGCAGCACTAGTTGCACTTCGTTGGGCAATTGAGCGAGATCCAAATGTTGGTCCTGCAGTTGTCGCAACTGCAGCAAACACCTTGCGAAGTTTGGTTGCTGTCGGAACTGCTGCTGGCGGTGAATCCGATGCGGCTATTGCGAGCCAAGCAGGAGTGCCGCCGTGGAAAGTGCGTTCACTTCGCGAACAATCTCGCAGATGGCGTCCTGCCCAGTTGGCAGATGCTGCACTTTTGTTGACGCGCGCTGATGCCGCACTCAAAGGTGGCGAGATCGATGCACTCGGTGGTGTCGAAATCTTGGATCCACTTCAGCGACAAGCACTGCTCGAAAGAACCTTGTTAACTATTGCACGTTCACCATCACGTTAGAAGTTGATCATGGCCTGGGTATTTTTGGGAATCGCGATCGTTGCTGAGGTCGCCGGAACTTTGTTGCTCAAAGCAAGTGATGGATTTTCTAAATTGTGGCCATCCGTTGGTGTGGTTATCGGCTACGCAACCGCATTCACACTTCTCTCATTCGCTCTCAAGAAAATTGACGTCGGCCTCACCTATGCAGTGTGGTCGGGTGTGGGCATTGTGGGAGCTGCTGTCGGCGGCTGGCTTTTCTTCGAACAAAGTCTTTCAAAAATGACACTCCTTGGTATGACCATCATCATCGTGGGAGTTGTGGTCATGAACTTCGGAGGCACTTCTCACTAATCAAATCCACATGTCAGTACCCCCATTTACCCTTCTCCTAGATCAAGAAGTTGGCGTCAAACTCTGGTTTGCCAACTAGCAACCGTGACCCTCACGGTGCTCCCAGAGAGATCCGCTCACAAGAACCCTTGTGAGAAATGGGCATTCGCCCTCGAATATGAGGAGCAACATGGCTACGACGCCAGAGCAACGCGATGAAGCAGCTCTTAATCAAGTCAAAATTGCGTATCCCGATTACCGCAACGAAGCAGACGTTCAACTTCCACCAAACCAGCCGCTTGAAGATTCATATCGAGATCAGTGGTACGCATTTCGAGGTTCATCAAACTTCGAACTTCGTCCAAGTGCTGAGGTCACACATGAACCTGTGCCAGAAGTTTTTGGAAACTTTCCGGCCTACATCATTTCTGCATGGAATCCGCGCGGAATCCCGCAGATCTATAGCCACAACCTCACCCGAGGAAAAGAGTTCGGACATCGCATTGCGCGTCGAGCAATTGACTTTGTCAAGGCAACTACCTTTGCAGTCGACGGGGGATGGCTTGAAGAGAGTGTGGTTGTCAGTGGCATTTCAGAAGAACGCGCTATCAAGTATGCGGCAGATCTTGGACAACCTGCACTAGTTCGGTGGGATGCCCAACATCTCACAGTGATTCCCACTGAAGGTAGCTCTGTTCCACCTAGTCAGACAGGATGGAGTTTGACCACACTCGAAAAAGCTCCATGTCCGATGCGCCTTGCCAACCGCGATGCGCAATGTGTCCCAGCTGGAGGTCCATGGGTCAGTGCATCTCAAAAGGTCGGAGGAATCTGGCAACAACATCGGGGGATGGCAATGTCAGCAGTGGGCTGCGGTGTGTGTGACACGGGGGCAAAGATGTTGTCTGGGGCAAACGGCTTGGCAATTCCGATTGTGCATTTGAATGTCGGAAGTCGATACGGCAGCTACTTCTTCAGCAAACGTCTCGTCTGAAGTTGCGCACATAAAAAAGTAGCGCCCCAACCAATCGGTGGGGCGCTACTGTGTGAAGATCTAGAGTTTTGCGACCAAAGAGTCGATACCTGACTTGCGGTTAGCAGCCTGGTTCTTGTGAAGGACACCCTTCTGGGCAGCCTTGTCGAGAGCCTTGCCTGCATCCATTGCAGCGGCAGCTGCAGCAGCCTTGTCGCCAGCAGCGATGGCTTCGCGAGCCTTACGCACAGCAGTTTTAACAGCTGACTTAACAGCCTTGTTACGCAAGCGGGCAGTTTCGTTCTGCTTGTTGCGCTTGATCTGGGACTTGATGTTGGCCACAGGTCTACCTTGTCTTGAGATGTCTTGAGGGATTTAGTACGTGCCCCTGGTGGAGCGATGCGCGAAGGATACCCGCTCGGGGGGCTTGTGCGCCAATTACCCACAGTTTCGTGGGAGACTGACCCCCTGATGTGGGCGCGAGCCCAAGTCCCTTAGCCTCAAAACTACCCGAAAAGCGAGTTACCCGTGTCCAAGCCAGCTCCGGTCCCAGGCCTGACCCCACCCGAGCTGATCCGCAACTTCTGCATCATCGCTCACATCGACCACGGTAAATCCACCTTGGCCGACCGCATGTTGCAGATTACGGGTGTAGTGGACGACCGCCACATGCGCGCTCAATACCTCGATCGTATGGATATCGAACGCGAACGCGGTATCACCATCAAGAGTCAGGCAGTGCGCCTGCCGTTCACCGCTGAAGATGGCGAGACCTACATCCTCAACCTCATCGACACTCCAGGCCACGTGGACTTCACCTACGAAGTGTCACGTTCGCTAGCCGCGTGTGAAGGTGCGATCTTGCTCGTGGATGCGGCACAGGGCATCGAAGCTCAGACTCTTGCCAACCTCTACTTGGCGATGGAGAACGATCTCACCATCATTCCTGTTCTCAACAAAATTGATTTGCCTGCGGCACAACCAGAGAAGTACGCGGCTGAGATCGCGCGCATCATTGGTTGTGACCCAGATGAGATTCTTCGAGTTTCAGGCAAGACCGGCGTCGGTGTCAAAGAGTTGCTTGATCACGCTGTCAAACAAATTCCTCATCCTGTGGGCGATGCGAACGCTCCTGCTCGCGCACTGATCTTTGACTCTGTGTATGACACCTATCGTGGTGTGGTCACTTATGTTCGTGTGATCGATGGCAAGCTCAGCAACCGCGAGAAAATCGCGATGATGTCCACAGGTGCCGAACATGACTTGCTTGAAGTCGGTGTGATCTCACCTGAGCCAATCCCTAGCAAAGCAATTGGTGTTGGTGAAGTGGGTTACCTCATCACTGGGGTGAAAGATGTTCGTCAGTCGCGCGTGGGTGACACTGTGACGGTCGCACAGAATGGTGCAACCCAATCGCTCGGTGGATACAAAGATCCAAAGCCGATGGTTTTCTCTGGACTATATCCACTTGATGGTAGCGATTACCCAACATTGCGTGATGCCCTCGACAAACTCAAACTCAACGATGCAGCTCTGGTGTACGAACCAGAAACTTCTGCTGCACTTGGTTTTGGTTTCCGCGTAGGTTTCCTCGGATTGCTTCACCTCGAAATTGTTCGTGAACGTCTAGAGCGCGAATTCAATCTTGAACTCATCAGCACCGCACCTAACGTTATTTATCGGGTGGTGATGGATGACGGTTCTGAACACACAGTGACAAATCCAAGTGAATTTCCAAGCGGAAAGATCGCCCAGGTGTTTGAGCCTGTAGTTCGCGCGACAGTTTTGGCTCCTAACGAATTCGTCGGTGCCATTATGGAATTGTGCCAATCACGTCGTGGTGTCATGCAAGCGATGGATTACTTGAGTGAAGATCGAGTCGAACTTCGTTACACACTTCCACTAGCTGAAATTGTTTTCGACTTCTTCGACGCTCTCAAGTCACGTACACGTGGTTACGCATCACTTGATTACGAAACCACTGGCGAAGAGTCTGCAGACTTGGTCAAGGTTGACATCTTGTTGCATGGAGATGCAGTGGATGCATTTAGTGCAATCGTTCACCGTGACAAGGCTTATGCATACGGTGTCACCATGACAGCGAAACTCAAAGAACTCATTCCTCGTCAGCAGTTTGAAATTCCAGTGCAGGCTGCAATCGGAGCGCGCGTTATTGCACGTGAATCCATTCGTGCAATCCGCAAGGACGTTCTTGCAAAATGTTACGGTGGTGACATCAGTCGTAAGCGCAAACTTCTTGAAAAGCAAAAAGAAGGTAAGAAGCGCATGAAGATGGTTGGAAGCGTCGAAATTCCACAAGAGGCTTTCATCTCTGCATTGTCTACTGGTGAAGCGCCAGATAAAGCCACAAAAAAGTAAGTCCCTACAGATGAGATCTGTGGCTTCTTTTCTCGGAGTAGATTCAATCATTCCGCAGCAACGTGATGAACGTTTAATTGCTATCGGAACATTGATCAATACGTTCGGTAATGGTCTGTTCTACACAGTGAGTGCGATTTACTTCACGCGAATTGTGGGTTTGTCGGCACAAGAAGTTGGTTTTGGACTTTCCTGTGCCGCTGTCATTGGACTTGTCGCAGCGGTTGGATTTGGAAGAATTTCAGACTTACGTGAGCCACGCAAACTTTCAGCGTTGATGACATTTATCAATGCCTTGTTGATGTTTGGATATGCATTCGCCCAAAACTTCATTTCATTCTTGATCCTTGCTTGCGCAATCGCATTCGTTGATCGTGGCGGAATGACGGTTCGAGCCACAATCATCAGTCGCATCGGTGGAACCGATGGGCGGGTGCGAATTCGTGCCTATCTTCGTGCTGTTACCAATCTAGGTATCGGCGCTGGTTCGCTGATTGCAGGCTTCGCGTTGGTCATCGATCAACCTTGGATTTATCGATTGCTGATTGTCATTAATGGTGTGAGCACTTTGATTGCTGCATACGCTGTGATGCAACTTCAACCGTTCCCACCTTTTGCTCAAGCTAAACACGAAAGAGCTTCGACTGCGATTCGGGATTTTCGTTTCGTTGGTCTCACTGCTCTCAATGGAATTTTGTCGATTCACTATCACGTGCTTGAGCTCGCTGTTCCTCTCTGGGTGATCAGCCACACCAGTGCGCCAGTGTGGGTTGTCGCGGTTGCACTGTTCCTTAACACCGTGGCCTGTGTGCTTTTTCAAGTTCGACTTTCAAAGGGAACAGAAGATCCGCACGTCGCTGGCTTGGCGAGTAGAAACGGAAGTTGGTATCTCGCTGCATCTTTGTTGATTTATGCAAGTGCAAGCATTCCTGATTCTCCTGTTTTAGCGACTGTCATAATTTTGATTGGCGCTGCTGTGCATGTGACAGGTGAGTTGCGACAAGCCGCAGGTGCATTTGGAATTGGATATGGGCTTCCGCCGGAACACATGCAAGGTCAATACCAAGGTGTGTGGTCACTCGGAATGAGTGGCGCAGCTTTGATTGCGCCGATCGTGATGACAACTCTCGTTCTCGGCGGCGGTATGTACGGCTGGTCTGGACTCGCTTTGGTATTCCTGATTGCTGGCTTCTTTGTTCCACGTCTCGTCGATTCATTTCTTCGACAAAGAGCGAGGGTCTGATGGCAGGTCCACAACTTGAAGGACAATCACTTCCTCTGGATGGAAGCCTTCCTCAATCAGTTTTGGCAGAACTCTCGCAACGACCTTTTAGTTTTTATATCCATGTGCCGTATTGCAACACTCGTTGTGGGTATTGCGATTTTAATACCTACACCGCTGAAGAACTCGGTGAAGGAGTGTCTCGTTCAACGTGGCGAGAGACTGCAATTGCTGAAATTGATCTGGCCTATAAAGTTTTAGGGGATCAGACACCAAAGGTTTCGACAATCTTTGTTGGTGGTGGCACACCTACGTTGTTGCCAGCTGCGGATTTGGTTGCAGTGATTCACCACATTGAAAATGTTTTTGGTCTCGCAATGAATTGTGAAATTACTACCGAAGCGAACCCTGATTCAGTTTCACTCGAACAACTTCAGGAGTTGCGTCGCGGTGGCTTCAATCGAATTTCTTTCGGTATGCAGAGCGCAGCCCCACACGTACTGAAAGTTCTTGAACGTACCCATACTCCAGGGAAATCCATCGAAGCGGTATCACTCGCACGTGAAGCTGGTTTCGAACATATCAACCTCGACGTGATCTATGGAACGCCTGGTGAGTCTCTCGACGACCTTCACCAAACGCTCAGCGCAGTGATTTCGACTGATGTTGATCATGTTTCTGCTTATGCGCTGATCGTTGAAGAAGGAACTCGACTCTCTGCTGCTGTAAAACGTGGTGACATAGCGCGACCAGACGATGACGACATGGCTGATAAATACGAGCTCATCGATCGGGTGCTGAGTGAATCAGGAATGTCTTGGTATGAAGTCTCGAACTGGAGTAAGTCCGGTGGCGAATGCCGCCACAATGTTCATTATTGGAAAAGCGATAACTGGTGGGGGGTTGGTCCAGGTGCACATTCGCATATCAACGGTATGCGTTGGTGGAATGTAAAACACCCAACCGCATGGACTGGCAAATTACATTCGATGCACTCCCCAGCATATGCAAGCGAACTCCTATATCCACAAGATCGATATGTTGAAAATGTATTGCTTCGAATGCGATTGGCAGAAGGAATTGAGATTTCTGCATTGCAGAATCAAGAAAAAGTGAAATCTCTTTTAGATGATGAATTGCTGGAACGCGTTGGGCAAAGCAAAGACCGCGTTGCTTTGACGCAACGCGGCCGTTTACTTGCAGATTTGGTTATTCACCAATTACTTGAGTAAGAGTTCTTAGAAACCAGATTCGTATGACTCAATGTAGTTGAGTGTGTTGGAGTCCAATGCAAACAAGATCACAACAACGATGACAAGTAGTACGCCAAGTGCGATACCGACGTAACCCAAAACAATTCCTGCGGTAGCCATTCCATCTCCGTCTTGTGGGGTTGGAGATTTCTTGATCTGTGATTTGGCGATGTAACCAAACACCAAAGCAAGAATTGCACCGAGACCGTAGAGAATTACGAAATTGAGAATTCCCATAACCATCGATACAACCGCGAAAGCGTTAGTTGTCTTTGGAGCGTGCACGGGTGCAGGTGGTTGATTTTCGAAGCTCACAATTACCTACTTCACCATGCGAATGGTTAGAGGGTATTTGTATAGCTCACCGTTATTGCCTTTGACACCAGCAATGATTGGCATGACTAAAGCAAGAACGCCCACTACGACCACAGTGACGAATCCAATCAGGACAAACATCAAGACGATACTTGCAATGAAGTAAATCAGAATTGAAAGCTGGAAGTTGAGGGACTCAACTGCATGCGCGCGGACATTTGCTGAGCGCTTACCTTCAGTCAACATCACAATGAGTGGCGCGAGGAATCCCGGCAAACCAATGAGGTTTGCAAGGGTTCCGAAGTGTGCGACAGCAATCCAGGTGCTCTCGTTGGAACTTGCTGGAGTTGATGATCCACCGTCGAAAATTGGTGGTGGAGGAGGTGGCATTTCGTTAGACATCTAAAGTCCTTTCATTACGGCAAGGGTACTTCACACTCGTGAGCGAAATCTGCATACCGCGCCTAGAATTAGCACTCCCGTGGGTTGAGTGCCAGAATTTGTGCTCAAACCTGATTAGGACTCGGAGGTGAACATGCTCGACGAACGTAAGCTCACAGTGCTGCGCGCCATCGTGGATGAATTTGTCACCTCGCATGAGCCGGTGGGTTCGAAGGCGATCGCCCAAAAGCACGCTCTCGGAGTTTCACCAGCCACGATCCGTAACGACATGGCTGCTCTCGAAGACGAGGGCTACATCGCAGCCCCTCATACGAGTGCTGGTCGTATTCCTACTGACAAGGGTTACCGCCTTTTCGTCGATAAGTTGTCTGCGATTAAGCCACTGAGTTCGGCTGAGCGCACTGCTATTTCTCAATTCCTAGACCAAGCCGTCGACCTCGATGACGTCATGCTGCGCACCACCAAATTGCTTGCCCAGCTCACCAAGCAGGTGGCAGTCGTTCAATATCCAAGTTTGCAGCTGTCTCGAATTCGTCACGTCGAACTCGTCGCACTACCTCACGCCAAAATCATGGTGGTCGTCATCGCCGACACGGGTCGGGTTGAGCAAAGAATCGCCGAACTCTCCGCAGAAATCTCCTCCGATGATTTAGATCATCTACGCCATCAAATCAACAGCACAGTTGCCAGCAGTTTGTTTACTGATGTTCCAACGTTGTTGGCAGAGTTCCCATCTTCATTGAGCGCTGAACTTCATGCACCAGCTGTCGCAATCGTCGCCTGCCTGCTTGAGACCCTTGTTGTTCGACCAGAAGAACGCATTGTTGTCAGTGGTACTGCACACCTTGCGCGACTTGGCTCTGACTATTCCGGAAGTGTTGCACCATTACTTGAAGCGCTCGAAGAAAATGTTGTCCTACTTCGTTTGTTGGGTGAAATCGAAACTGGAGATGATCTACAGGTTCGCATTGGACATGAGAACCATGTTGATGGCCTCGGTGCAGCTTCGGTGGTTTCTGCAGGTTATGGAACCACCGACCATTCAATTGCGCGACTTGGCGTTGTTGGACCAACGCATATGAACTACCAAAATTCCATGGCAGCAGTTACCGCTGTTGCTCGTTATGTCGGACGAATTGTGACTGAGGCTTAAAGTGGCGAACGATTATTACTCAACCCTTGGTGTTGCACGTGATGCTTCCGGCGATGAAATTAAAAAGGCTTATCGCAAACTCGCACGCGAGCTGCATCCCGATGTGAATCCGGATCCTGCAGTACAAGAGAAGTTCAAAGAAGTCACAGCTGCTTACGAAGTTTTGTCTGATCCTGAAAAGCGTCAGATGTTTGATATGGGTGGCGACCCAATGAATCAAAACGGTGGCTTCGGTGGCGGCGGTTTTGATTTCGGTGACTTCATGGGCGCCTTCTTTGGTGGTGGCGGACAACGGGGACCACGTCCACGTATACGTCGCGGTCAAGATTCTTTGATTCGTATTGAAATTGATTTGCAGGATGCGGTCGAAGGTGTTGACCGCGAAATAACTGTGGACACTGCAGTCACTTGTAATACGTGTGAAGGTGCAGGAACAGCTGCTGGAACAGAGCCAACTACATGTCAGATGTGTCGCGGTCGCGGTGAAACCCAATCAGTTCAGAAATCATTCCTTGGTCAAGTGATGACAACTCGACCATGTACTGCGTGCCAGGGTTACGGAACCGTCATCACAAATCCATGTCACGAATGTGGATCTGATGGGCGAGTGCGTACCCGTCGCACGATCTCATTCAAAGTTCCAGCAGGTGTTGAGACTGGCACACGAATCCAACTCACTGGTCAAGGAGAAGTTGGACTTGGCGGTGGACCAGCAGGTGATTTGTATGTCGAAATCATCGAACGTTCTCATCCACTTTTCCATCGACGCGGTAACAACCTTGTGTGCACAGTGTCAATTCCCATGACTGCTGCAGCTTTGGGTTGCACAATCCCATTGGAAACTTTCGAAGGTGAAATCCAAATCGAAATCGAGTCTGGCACCCAGAGTGGTCATGTCATCAAACGTCGCGGCGAAGGTGTGCCACATCTACGTGGACATGGTCGTGGTGATTTGCTGATTCAAGTTGAAGTAACCACACCTAAAAAGCTTGATGCAAAACAAGAAGCTTTGCTTCGAGAACTTGCGAAAATGCGCAATGAAGAAAACCCAACCGGTGTCGCCGAACCAGACGATGCAGGTTTGTTCAGTCGCTTACGTGACGCATTCGGAGGTCGCTAACCATGGGTGCTTCTTTATTTCATGTGAGCACTGAGAGATTAGTGTCCACTAGCGCTGGTGAATATGTTCGTCTCGATGGGGATGAGGGCTATCACGCCGCAACCGTTCAACGCATTCAAGTTGGAGAGTCCGTACTGCTGGCAGACGGTGAAGGCAGGCTTGCACATGGAACAGTTGTCGAAGTTCCTGCCAAAGATGAAGTAGTTGTCGAAGTTGTTGCAATCACTATCGCTCCACCACCACAACCTCGAGTTGTTGTAGTTCAAGCGCTACCAAAAGGTGATCGCGGAGAACTCGCTGTGGAGATGCTCACTGAGGTTGGTGTTGATGTCATCATCCCGTGGGCTGCGCAACGCTGCGTTGCACAATGGAAAGGCGATAAGGAAGACAAGGGAGTTGCTAAGTGGCGAAACGCTGCACGCGAGGCTGCCAAGCAATCTCGTCGACCACGCACTCCGCAGATTCTCAACCTCGCTTCCACCAAAGATGTGGTTCGACTTATTGGTGAGACTCAGCACGCTTGGGTTTTGCATGAAGACGGTGATGTTCGGCTTTCTGGAATTTCGGTTCCAATTCAAGGCGATCTGTTACTCATCATCGGTCCGGAAGGTGGCATCTCGCCGCAAGAACTGGAACAGTTCTCCGAAGCCGGCGCACAAGTGGTTCGCTTGGGGCCGACTGTTTTGCGTACGTCAACCGCGGGAACTGTTGCTGCTGGCATTGTGATGTCCCGAACAACTCGATGGGCTTAAGGAGCACTGTAGATATGTGCATTTTCTGTTCAATTTCCGACGGATCAATTCCGGCAGACGTTATTGCTGGCGATGAACGGGTGATGGCGTTCAGAGATATTTCTCCAGTTGCTCCCAGCCACATCGTGGTCATTCCACGCGATCATCACCCCAACATCGTGGAATTGACGCAGGCCGATCCTGAACTTGCCGGGCATCTCATGAGCTTTGTGGCACGAGTTGCTACTCAAGAAAATATCAATGGTTTCCGCGTTGTGTTCAACACTGGGGACGACGGGGGGCAAACCGTGGAGCATGTACATGCGCACATTTTGGGCGGTCGCAGCCTGCAATGGCCCCCAGGTTAAGCCCCGCACCGTATTGTTCGGACGTATATGAACCCTGTATTGACTACCTCCAGCACCATCATCGTTCCAGCCAGCATTTCCATGGTGGCATTACTTGGATCGAGTGATGAGTACCTACGCGCCATCGAAAAAGGTGTCCCAACAGCAGACATCATGGTTCGCGGAAATGAAATCAGAATTGATGGGCCTACTGAAGACGTTGCGCTCATCGATCAGCTCATTGCCGAGATGCTGATTTTGATTAGAACTGGTGCGCTCATGACAGTAGAAGCTGTCGAACGCTCACTCCATATGTTGCGCAATGAAGCATCAGTTCGACCAGCAGATGTATTGAGTGCCGACATCATCAGCAATCGCGGAAAGAAGATTCGCGCAAAAACTCTCAACCAGAAACGTTACGTTGATGCGATCGACGACCACACCATTGTTTTCGGACTTGGTCCTGCAGGTACTGGTAAGACGTATCTCGCAGTCGCCAAAGCTGTGCAAGCTTTACAGAACAAAGAAATCTCTCGCATCATCTTGACTCGCCCAGCTGTTGAAGCGGGGGAGAAGCTTGGTTTCCTTCCAGGAACTCTCAGCGAAAAAATCGATCCGTATCTGCGCCCTCTATACGATGCACTTCACGACATGATCGAACCGGAGAAAATTCCGAAACTTATGACGAGTGGAACCATCGAAGTTGCACCTTTGGCGTACATGCGCGGTCGAACTTTGAATGATGCATTTGTGATTTTGGATGAGGCTCAGAACACCACTCCAGAACAAATGAAGATGTTCCTTACAAGACTTGGATTTGGTTCCACGATGGTCGTGACGGGTGATACAACTCAGGTCGACTTGCCAGGAGGAATACGAAGCGGACTTCAAGTTGTGCAAGAGATTTTGCAAGAAGTTGAAGACGTAGCGTTCTGCAAACTCACCAGCCACGATGTCGTTCGCCACCGCCTCGTTGGTCGAATCGTCGATGCGTATGCAGTGTGGGATGCAAAGCAAACAAAACCAGAATCTTCGAATCGACCTCACCGTGGCTAACTTCGAGATTGATTTCATCAACGAGACTGAAGTTGAAGTCCAGGAATCGCGACTTATCGAAACAGCAACTTTTGCGATGTCGTCACTTCGACTGCATCCAGAAACAGAACTGTCCATTGCCTGCGTTGATCTTGTAGAAATGGAACGTCTCCATATCGAGTACATGGACGAACCAGGTGCCACGGATGTTCTCTCCTTCCCTATGGATGACTTAGAGATTCCTGCTGAAGGTAAAACTGCTGAACCAGGGATCTTGGGTGACATCATTTTGTGTCCTGAGTTTGCACACAAGCAGGCGATGGAAGCTTCCAACGCATTTGAAGCTGAGATGGATATGTTGTTGGTGCATGGAGTGCTGCATCTTCTCGGACATGATCACCAAGAGCCAGAAGAACATGCAGTGATGTTTGGAATGCAAAACACCATACTTGCAGACCTTAAAGTTTTTCGGGAGTCCGGAAAATGAATGTCAACTTAATTCTGGTTGCACTCGCTGTTGTTACTACTGCTTTCTTCATTGCTATCGAGACTGCTATTTCAAAACTCTCGGTCGCCCGTATTGAAGAATTGCAGCGCGACGAATCTGATCGTTATGCGACACTTGCCAAAGTGGTACTCAATAAGCCGAATCACGTAAACGCACTACAAGTTCTCCAAGCCGCTGGTTGGGCGGCTTCGACCGTGCTTACGTACCGCATAATTTCTGATTTTTTCGTTGAACAGAATGCAAATCGCTGGAGCGGGTTAACCGTCGTAGCAATGACATTGATCGGTTTCATAGTTTTTGGTGTTGGTGCAAGAACTCTTGGAAAGCAGCAAGCCGAAGTCCTTGCTCGTACTACTGCACCCGTTGTGCGAATTATTGCCACATTGCTTGCGCCATTTGTGCGACTTCTCATTTTGATCGGTAACGCGATCACTCCAGGTAAGGGTTACCAGGACGGTCCATTTGCAAGTGCAGCTGAGTTGCGCGAGATGGTGGATCTCGTTGGTAACGCAGTAATCGAAGAAGATGAACGTCGCATGTTGCACTCAGTATTCGAACTTGGTGACACCGTCGCGCGTGAAGTCATGGTGCCACGCACGGAGATGGTGTGGATTGAAAGCACTAAGACACTGCGTCAAGCGATGTCGCTAAGTCTTCGCTCTGGATACTCTCGAATTCCAGTTGTGGGTGAAGATATTGATGATGTCATCGGTGTCATCTACATCAAAGATATTGCCCGACGTGCTTTTGAACATCATGAAGCCGAACAATCAGAACGTGTTGAATCCTTGATGCGTCCAGCCTTCTTTGCGCCGGACAGTCGACGTGCTGACGAACTGCTTCGAGATATGCAGCAAAACCGCACCCATCTATGTGTTCTGATCGATGAATACGGCGGAACAGCTGGTTTGGTTACAGTTGAAGATATCGTTGAAGAAATCGTGGGTGAGATCTCGGACGAGCATGACACCGCTGAGGCGCAAGTAATCGAGATCGATAGCAATACATATCGAGTAAGTACTCGTTTACACATTGAAGATCTGGCCGAATTGATTGATGTCTCCCTCAACGCCGACGATGAGGGCATCGACACTGTTGGTGGGTTGCTTGCAGCACGCCTTGGCCGAGTTGCAATTCCAGGTTCAGTTCTTCAGATTGATGCTTGGACCTTGACTGCAGAATCGACAGCAGGACGTCGAAACAAGGTTGGAAGTGTTTTGGTAACCCGAGATATCGTGGAAGAAGAAGTCGATGGCTGAAGAACTACACGCTGAAGACCAAAAATTGGTGACACTTGCTCGTGGCGCACGTGCACGAATTGGTTCTGCTGCTGGTGCCTGTGTGCGTGATCAAGATGGACGCACTTACTCCGCAGCAACCGTCGAGCTAGCAGGTAAACAGTTTTCGGCCATTCAAATCGCCATCGCTACCGCAGTGGGAAATGGTGCTGCCCATCTCGAAGCACTCGCTGTTGTGGGTGTCGAACCAACTGAGGAAGATGCACTTCTTGCCATGTCCTAT
>JBEBBR010000038.1:0-12751 GCA_041158285.1 Actinomycetota bacterium | reverse complement strand
CGTTAGAGAAATCCGTTTGGCGAACCCAACGTTCAGGCTGAGTTCCGGTAACCACATAACGATCATCTTCAACAGTAATGTTGAAACCAGTTTCGTTGACAGCCTTTGGTCGAATCACAATACGTTCAACAATTGGCTCAGCTGCAAGTGCGCGTGCACGTTTCACAATATCTGCCAAGGCATACAGCCAAGGCTTCAAACCTTCATGTGATGCAGCAGAAATTTCGAATACTTGATATCCACGCTCTTCAAGCATTGGCTTGACCATGTCAGCCAAGTCACGAGCCTCAGGCACATCGATCTTGTTGAGGACAACCATGCGAGGTCGATCTTCGAGACCACCGTATTCCTTCAACTCATGTTCGATGAGATCTAAATCGGTCAGTGGATCACGATTTGGTTCGAGGGTTGCACAGTCGAGTACGTGCACCAATGCGGCACAACGTTCGACGTGGCGAAGAAATTCGAGACCCAAACCTTTACCTGTACTTGCACCTGGAATGAGACCAGGAACATCGGCAACTGTGAAGATGGTGTCACCAATCGACACCACGCCAAGGTTGGGAACCAAAGTGGTGAATGGGTAATCCGCAATCTTTGGACGAGCAGCACTGATGGCAGCAATTAATGAAGATTTACCTGCACTGGGAAAACCAACAAGACCAACATCTGCAACCGTCTTGAGCTCGAGTGCAATCTCGAGTGACTCACCTGGTTCACCAAGCAATGCAAAACCTGGTGCGCGACGACGGGTTGATGACAAAGCTGCGTTACCAAGTCCACCGCGACCACCTGGTGCAATGACAAATGAAGAACCTGGCACAACCATGTCAACGATGAATTCACCGTCCGTAGTTGTCACAACGGTCCCAGGTGGAACCTTCAACACAACATCGTGACCATGTGGACCATCTTTATGTCCACCCATGCCAGGTTTGCCGTTAGTCGCTTTGCGATGTGGACTGTGGTGATACTCAAGCAATGTGGTGATCTGTGGATCGACTGTCAGAATGACGTCGCCACCCTTACCGCCGTTGCCGCCATCTGGTCCACCAAGTGGTTTGAACTTTTCGCGGTGAACAGATGCACAACCATGTCCACCATCACCACCACTTACGTGTAGTACAACGCGATCGACAAAGGTGACCATGTCGTACTCCTATCGTGAATTGTGGTGATAAATAAAACAAAGGGACGAGTCCAATGCGGACCCGCCCCTTTGCAGAGACCTAACGATCAGGTGCGCTTTTAGAGACCTGAAAGGATGTTGACGACTCGACGACCGCGGTGGGTGCCGAATTCAACGGTGCCAGCTGCGAGTGCAAACAAGGTGTCATCCTTGCCGCGACCAACATTGTCACCTGGGTGGAAGTGGGTACCGCGCTGGCGAACGATGATTTCGCCTGCATTAACCAACTGGCCGCCGAAACGCTTCACACCGAGGCGCTGTGCATTTGAATCGCGACCGTTGCGGGTACTGGACGCACCTTTTTTATGTGCCATGACTCAGTCCTACTTTCCTGCAGAGATCGTCGTGATCTTGACCGTTGAGAGTTCTGAACGGTGACCTTGACGACGGCGGTAGCCAGTCTTGTTTTTGTAACGCAAGATGTCGATTTTTGGACCACGGTGATGGTCGACCAACTCTGCGGTCACCTTTGATGCAGCGAGGACGGCACTGTCTGTAGTAACAGTTGCGCCATCAACGAGCAGCAAGACCGGAAGGGACACAACATCGCCAGGCTTACCGGCAACGCGGTCTAGCTCAACAAGATCGCCAACTGCGACCTTTTCCTGGCGACCGCCAGCACGAACAATCGCGTACACCGCGACACTCCTTGACATCGATTACGGATCTGACTTCTGCCTTGTGAGCTGAGGTCAGGCCTGCCCGCATAAGGCAGGAAGACACGTCCGACAAAGTCGAACAGGGGCACAGGGTACGCAACGTTGAGGCACACGGTCAAACCGACCCCTCAGCCTCACACTGCGCTCCCCGCCCTGACTGCCCCGAAAGGCGGCCAGGCAGCGTTCAGAGGGCGTTTTAGTGGTCCTCGTGGTCTGTGATTTCGGCTGGATTAGCCGTCTTCGCAGACGTAATGTCGAGTTTCACTTTGACCCCACGAGCGTGACAGTGTTCACATGGTTCACTGAATGTCTCGAGAAGACCTTGGCCAATGCGCTTGCGGGTCATCTGGACGAGACCCAACGAAGTCACCTCAGCCACCTGATGTTTGGTGCGGTCCCGACCCAGGCATTCGATCAAGCGACGGAGCACCAAATCTCGGTTGGATTCGAGGACCATGTCGATGAAGTCGACCACGATGATGCCGCCGATGTCGCGCAGGCGAAGCTGACGAACAATTTCTTCGGCCGCTTCGAGGTTGTTACGCGTCACGGTCTGTTCGAGGTTGCCACCTTCACCGGTGAACTTTCCGGTATTGACGTCAACCACAGTCATCGCTTCGGTGCGGTCGATCACAAGTGAACCACCACTTGGTAGCCAAACTTTGCGATCAAGTGCTTTGGCAAGCTGTTCATCAATGCGATAGCGAGTGAACAAATCTTGTGAATCAACCCACTTGTGCAAACGTGGTGCCAAATCTGGCGCAACGTACGTCACATACTGTTCGAGGGTTTCCCAAATTTCGTTGCCAGAAACAATCAATTCGTTGAAGTCTTCGTTGAAGATATCTCGAACAACACGAATTGCAAGATCAGGTTCTGAATACAAAAGCGCTGGTGCGTTTGCGGTCTTTGCCTTTTCTGCAATGTCTTGCCACTGTGCAGCCAAACGCGACACATCGCGTGTGAGATCTTCTTCAGCTGCACCTTCAGCAGCGGTGCGAACAATCACACCTGCTTCTTCAGGAAGAACAGAACGAAGGATTGACTTCAAACGATTACGTTCTTTTTCAGGCAATTTACGGCTAATTCCAGTCATAGAACCATCTGGAACATAAACCAAGAAACGACCTGGCATAGAAATCTGTGCCGTGAGTCGAGCACCCTTGTGACCGATTGGATCTTTGGTTACCTGAACCAAAACTGGATCACCAGGTTTGAATGCCATTTCAATTCGTTTTGCTTGCCCGTCTAATCCGGCAGCATCCCAATTGACTTCACCTGCATACAAAACTGCGTTACGTCCGCGACCAATATCAACGAATGCAGCTTCCATACTTGGCAACACGTTTTGAATGCGACCCAAATAGACATTGCCCATTAACGAAGATCCGCTGTGACGGTTGACGTAATGCTCAACCAAAACATCATCTTCGAGCACTGCAATTTGAACTCGATCCTGCGCTTGGCGAACAACCATTACTCGGTTGACGTTTTCGCGACGAGCCAAAAATTCGGCTTCAGTCAAAATCGGTGCGCGACGACGCCCTGCATCGCGACCTTCACGGCGGCGTTGCTTTTTGGCTTCCAAACGAGTTGATCCGCGAACAGCAGTTGAGTCATCGCGAACTCGAACAACTGTGTTTGGTGGATCATCAGATGAAATGTCATCGCTACCTGGACGGCGACGCTTACGGCGACGACGGCTAGAGCTTGACTGTGATTCACCATCTTCAGAATTCGATTCGTCAGATTCTTCATCGTCAGAATTCTCATCTTCGAAAGTCTCTTGACCGTCAACACCTTCACCATGTGGCTTGCGGCGGCGGCGTCCACCACGACGTCGACGACGACGGTTCGCACTGTCACCATCGCCATCATTGTCATCGCGATCGCCGTCTTCGCGATCAGCAGAAGTTGCAGTGATTTCAACTGCATCTGCAGCTTCAGCATTCTGCTGGCGATTGCGATTTCGATTGCCTTGGTTGCGACCGTTTGATTTGCGCGGCGAACCCTCTTGGGATTCGGCTGCGTTTTCAGACGCACCTTCTTCAGCAGTTGGCTTAGCTTTGCCAGCACCCTTCTTGGCGCGAGGCACAACTGGCGTGTCAGGTGGCTGGAATACAGCGGCTAGCGCAACACCATTTGCTTCGACTGGGGCTTTGTCAGCTGCAGCAGTGGAAGCTTTGGCGCCACCACGGGCCTTCTTCACAGCCTTTTTTGCAGGTGCTTCGGCAGTCGCCTGTGGTGCAGCTGGCTTATCAGCGGGTGCTGCCTTAGCGGTCTTTGCAGCCTTCTTGGGGCGGGTTGCCTTCGCAGGTGCATCAGCAGCTGGAGCCTCAACTGGTGGACCGGCTGGACGTGATGCAGCGCGGCGTGGACGTTTTGCAGCCTGTGGCTGATTGGTTGAATTGGTCTCGTCGGCCATAAGAAACCGAACTACCTTTCTCTCGCAGGAAACCTGCGATCTGTGTCAGTGGTTATCCCTCATTACAAGGTATAACCGAAGTCTGGGGCCAAGCCGAGGCTTGGTGTTGAGGCGCGAAAACGTCTGTCTCCGCTGCTGCTCAACTAGCGATGAAGTGGCGGTCGAGATCGAGTGGATCTCCCACCTCACTACCCGTTTGGGTCAGCGGACCTTGCGCTAGGCGTGTTACTCGAGGAGCAACTTCTAGAACGAGATCTGCGACCTGACATAGGGCAGAAAGCACATCATCTGGTCGGACGGCAGGTGTTAAATGTCGAACGACTAGGCGGAGTATGACACATGGGAGCCCAGATTCGGTGGTTTTGGTGCCTTCCACGCTCAAACTGAGCACGGCGGAACGGGCATCAAATGTGCGTAAACCGTTCTTGGTCATACGGCTGACGAGGACTTCCTCACGGGCAAGAAGCTGCCCAATCGCCGCTTGAGCCTGCTCAGGATCAAGTTTGGGAACCACAACTTCCCAGACCGAAGCCTCAAGCCGTTCGGCAAATCCGGAAGTCTTGGCCTCAATGGCTTCGAGCATGTCTAGCCCTGGTGGCATGGCTGATTGCAGCGCTTCGAGGAGTTTGGTGAGGTCTACGGGTGCGGCCAAACCAATCTCGACATATTCAGCCTCACTCGCTGTCCCTGTTGCAGCGGCGTTGGCATATGAAATCTTTGGGTGTGGGTTGAAGCCAGCGCTGTACGCCATGGGCACACCCACACGACGAACTGCACGTTCAAAGGCGCGTTGAAAATCTCGGTGACTACTGAACTTCAGAGGTCCGCGTTTGGCATATTTCAAACGAACTTTTTGAACAACCGGAATAACTTCGCGGTCTGGCTGATTACGACCCATGTCAGCTGTTCACAATCATTTCTTTACGACGAATCGGTAAAGGCAAAACTGTTCCGCCAGTAGGTCCGATCTGAATCGATGTATTCATCTGATCGCACACACCGCAGTCAAAACATGGAGTCCAGCGACAGTCTTCAACCGATTCTTCACTCAACGCGTCTTGCCAGTCTTCCCACAGCCACTCTTTGTCGAGTCCGCTGTCGAGATGATCCCAAGGCAAAACTTCATCGCGATCACGTTCACGAGTGGTGAACCAATCAACTGAAACTCCAGTGCCTTCGAGTGCTACATCAGCAGCAGCCATCCACTGTTCGAACTTGAAATGTTCCTGCCAACCATCAAATCGTGCACCATCACGCCACACCTGTTCGATGATTGCACCTACGCGACGATCTCCGCGAGATAGCAATCCTTCAACAATTCCAGGTTTTCCATCGTGATATCGAAAACCAATGGCTTTACCGAATTGGCGATCAGATCGAATGTCATCGCGCAACATGTGAAGGCGACGATCAGTTGATTCGTGATCTAGCTGTGACGCCCATTGGAAAGGTGTGTGCGGTTTTGGAACAAAGCCACCAATAGAAACCGTGCAACGAATGTCACGAGAGCCGGTGACCTGTCGACCTGCACGAATAACTTCGCGAGCTAGACGACCAATCTGCATGACATCTTCATCGGTTTCGGTTGGAAGTCCGCACATGAAGTACAACTTCACCTGACGCCAGCCAGCAGAGTATGCAGCTGTAACAGTGCGCACCAAATCTTCTTCGGTCACCATTTTGTTGATGACTGCGCGAATACGTTCGCTACCACCTTCAGGTGCAAACGTAAGACCACTGCGGCGACCATTACGTGTCAATTCGTTTGCGAGATCAATGTTGAATGCATCAACGCGAGTACTTGGAAGTGACAGTGACGTGTGAGTGCCTTCGTAAATATCAGCAAGTTCCTTTGCGATACCTTGAATTTCAGTGTGATCTGCACTCGAAAGTGATAGGAGACCGACTTCTTCGAAACCAGTTGCTTGGACTGCTTGCTGCACCATCGCACCCACAGTGTCGATGCTGCGTTCGCGAACTGGACGAGTGATCATGCCTGCTTGGCAGAAACGGCAACCGCGAGTACATCCACGGAAAATTTCGACAGATGCGCGCTCGTGAACAGTTTCAGCAAGTGGCACTAATGGAGCTTTTGGATATGGCCATTCATTGAGATCCATCACCGTGTGTTTTGAAACTCGCCATGGAGCATCTGAATGGTTCGGCGTTACACGACGAATTCGCCCATCTTCCAAATACTCAACATCATAAAAACGCGGTACGTAAAAATTGCCGGTGCGAGCTAGTCGAATCAAGAATTCTTCGCGGCCGCCAGGACGACCTTCGGCTTTCCACGCAACCAAAATTTCAGTGAGTGCAATTGCGGCTTCTTCACCATCACCTAGAACTGCAACGTCAATGAATTCTGCAATTGGTTCAGGATTGAAAGCAGCGTGTCCACCTGCAACTACAAATGGATCATCCAGTCCACGATCTTTGGCATGAATTGGAATGCCAGCCAAATCAATAGCAGTCAACATGTTGGTGTAACCAAGTTCGGTTGCGAAACTCAAACCAAAAACATCGAATGCTCCGACTGGGCGATGAGCATCAACGGTGAATTGCGGAACACCATCACGACGCATCAACGCTTCGAGGTCTGGCCAGACTGAGTATGTGCGTTCGCACAAAGTGTCTTCGCGCTCATTAAGCACTTCGTACAAGATGGCAACACCTTGGTTTGGAAGTCCAACTTCATAAGCATCTGGGTACATCAAAACCCAGTGAGCGGAAACAGAATCCCAATCTTTTACGACAGCATTGAGTTCGCCACCAACATATTGCACTGGCTTGGAAATGTGGGGCAATAAAGATTCAAGTGCATCAAATACAGAATTGATGGGCATATGAACTCCTTGAGGTTGAGCGCAGATTAGCGATGTCAATCGCGAGATTCCAAAGATCGTTGCAGGAAATTAGTCAGTGATCTTCATTTTGATATTTTGCAGCAACCCGATTGCCATCCAGAGGGCAAGCAGCGAAGATCCACCATAACTGATGAACGGAAGCGGTACACCTGTTGCAGGCATGATGCCGAGGTTCATGCCAATATTTTCGAACGCCTGGAATGAAATCCAGCAAGCAATACCGGTAGCTGCGATTCGGCCAAAACGATCAGTGGCTTGAGATGCGATGCGAAGTGCGCGCCACACAACGATAAACAACAAAATGATGATTGCAGCGGCTCCTACGAAACCGAGCTCTTCACCTGCCGCTGAATAAATAAAGTCAGTTTGCTGTTCTGGAACAAATCGACCGTTTGTCTGTGGACCTTGGAAGAGTCCTGTTCCGAATAGTCCACCACTGCCGATCGCAAGTTTTACTTGAATCAAGTTGTATCCCGCATTGAGTGGATCAATGTTGGGATCAAGAAAAACTGTAAGACGATCTTTTTGGTAATCCTTGAGCAGCCCAGGTATCGCCATCACCGTAACAACACCAACGATGGCTCCTCCCCCAAGTCCCAATAGCCAGCGCGCAGAAGCGCCAGATACGGAAAGCAAACCGAGTGCAGTTACGCCAATCACCAAGGTCGTACCGAGGTCTGGCTGCAACATGATGAGACCAGCTGGAATTGCTGCAACCGTGAGAGCGGTGAATATTTCTCGATTGCCTGGCTCGGCAGTGCTACTGGAAGTTTCAGAAAGGACCAATGCCATTCCGATCACGATTGCCAATTTTGCGAACTCTGACGGCTGCAAAGTAAAACCACCTGGAAGTGGAATCCATGCACGAATACCGTTGGTCTCTTGGCCGACACCAGGCAACAACACCAATAAAAGGCCAACTAAGCCAGCGATGTACAGAATCGGCGTGTAGGCGCGTAGCAGTGGATATTTTGCACGCGACACCACAACGGCAAGAACAACTGATGCAACAGTGAACATAAGTTGTTTTTTGAGATACGCGTTTGGGTCTGCCTCAAGAGCGAGCTGTCGAGGACGAGTTGCTGCCCAGACGAGTACGGAACCGATAGTGGTCAGGATCAATGCAGTCGCCGTCAAGAACCAATCTTGGCGACGCCACAGAGATTCAACAGTTGATTGATTTCCCAGCACATTAAACATGATTAGTTACCTCGACCATATCTGCGAATCAAGGTTGCATCTGCAATTTGAGTTCCACCAACTTTGGTGACCGCACCATCGGATGCAATGGTAGGTAAAACAGTGGAAGGTTTTGCGTTGTACAGAACGGAATTCTTAGGATCGACAGAACTTCCAGAAACACCGAACAACGCTTCGTAGATTTTGCGAACACTTGGACCAGAAGTCAACGATCCAGTTCCACCTTCAGACACCATGACAACAACTGCATATCGAGGGTTGTTCGCAGGGGCGTATGAAGCGAACCATGAAGTTGGATCTCGATCAGCTCCTGCTTCACCAGAACCAGTCTTTGCTGCAACAGGAACTTGACTTTGTGGCCATCCATAAAACGGTGACTTACCTGTTCCGTCTGTGATGACACCTTGCAATGCATCGTTAATGTAATTGCGAACAGCCGTTGAAATCTTGACCTTGCCACGAACTTTTGGTTTGACAGTGGTGACAGTTTTTCCGTCTGCACTCACTACGGCCTTCGCGACGTGTGGCGTCCAAAGAGTTCCACCATTCGCTACAGCTGAATACACAGATGCCAACTGCAAAGGTGTGACAACTGTGTCACCTTGACCGATGGAAAGGTTTGCAGCATCACCACCACGGAAGATTCCGCCATCAACACAATTCTCTTTTGCTAACGCTTTGAGATATGCAGCACGCACTGGATCAGATTTCGCAATGTCTGGATATCCCACATCAGATCGGTAGCACCAGAGATCTTTGAATTTCGCATATTGATCTGTTTTGAAGGTGCGACCACCGACACGGCCACGCGATTCGCTCGGGAGATCAATTCCAGTTTTCTTTCCTAATCCAAATTGCTTTGCCATCTTCTCGATGGGATCTTTTGGATTACCGATCGGTGAGTTACCACCATCACGCAACCACATGTCATAACCAATTTTGTAGAACACTGTGTTACAAGAAACTTCGATGGCGCGGGCAACAGAGATATTGCCGTAGGCATGTGACTCATGGTTTTCCATGCGTCGATTACCGATTTCGATGGAGCTTGGGCATGGATACAAAGTGGAACCGAGTGGGAATTTCGCTTGCGCCGCAGCTGCAGTTGTGATGACTTTGAAAGTGGATGCCGGTGCAAACAAACCTTGAATCGCACGCGAAGTCAATGGCGCATTAGATGACTCGGAGGTGAGGTTGTTGTATTCACTTTCGGTAACGCCGTCCAACCAAATGCGCGGGTTGTAGGTTGGATACGAGGCCATGGCGAGAACCTGACCGTTGGTCACATCCATGACGACTGCAGCACCTGAATCTCCGCGGAAACCTTGGGCGCGCGCTCGATTGATAGCGGCCTGAAGTTGATCTTCAACCACTCTCTGAAGAGCAGCATCGACACCAAGCACCACATAGGAACCTGGCTGCGGCTTTGTCTTTGACAATGTGCCAATAACGGCCATACTGCGATCGATCGACAGAGTCGTGATCCCCGGAACGCCACGCAAAACATCGTCGTAATAAGACTCAACTCCAGCGCGTCCGATGAGGTCGGTTCGCTGCAGCTCGTGATCAGTTCCATTTCGGTCAGCCAACTCTTCGTCGTTAACTGGCCCTAGATAACCGAGGATATGTGCCAAATTGGCATTTAAAACATTAGGGATTTCGCGTTCTGTTTGTGAAGACGCGGACACACCTGGAAAATCAAGTTGGCGTTCCATGATTTGAACTGCAGTATCAATTGAAATGTCTTTGGCCACAGGGATTGGTTGGTAAGGAGAACCGTTCCAACAGATAGGTGGCTTTTTTGCACCCTCTGTTCCACACACAATCAATTTGTCGCGTAGAGATTGTGCTGAAGTCTTGAGAAGTGGTGCAAGTTTCTTGAGAACCGAATCGCCGTTGTCTTCGAGGGCATCGAGAGTCGTTTTCGAAATCGAAACAATGATCGTTGAGCGATTACCGACAAGTGTGCGGCCCATCTGATCGAGAATCACACCACGTGTTGCTGGTTCAACAATTTCTCGAACACGAGCATCCGATGCTCGATTTTGATACTCATCGCCATCAACAATTTGCATGCTGTAAAGGCGACCTAACAGCACAACAAAAAGAGAAATAATGAGGACGCGCAGAATTACCAGGCGATGTGTGGAACGTTCATTCACAAAACATCACCGGAAGATTGCTGTTTGTTGACGAGGTGAGACTAAGCGATCAAACCATTGCGTCATCGGCAAAATGAATGTTGCGAGCATCGCACCATACAAAACTGAGGTTGCGATATTCACAAGCAAACCTTGAGTGAGACTTTGACTCACTCCAGCGGCAATTGCCACACCAATTCGAATTATGACAGCGGCAGCAGAAAGCGCACTAAGCGCCGCAAGAGTCAATACTGCTGATCCCGCTAGTAAGTCGCGGTTCGCACTAATCAAGAATGCAAGTGCGGTAAACGTGAACGCCGAAACACCAAGCGCGGTAGTTGATGGAGGCATTAGATCTACCATCACGCCTGCGAAGAATCCAAGAAATGCTGCGTTTTGTGGAGTGCGACGGATCGCTAAAGATAAAACAGTGATGAGGGTTACTGGTGGAACCGAACCTGGCAGACCCAACATTCCTAGCCACGTAACTTCAAGTGTTGCAAAAACAACAAGCGCTAGTGCCACTAAGACAATCCGTAAAGCTTTCATGATGCAGTTCCTGACGGATTTGGATTGGCTGAGATCGTCACTGAACCTGTTGGAGTCGATCCGGGAGTAACAGTGACTGTCACGGTTGGAGCAACGGTTGGAGTTGGCAGCAAGATGTCACGTGGATCAACGCGAGGTTTGATCACAATGACACCAACAAGATCCAAACTTGTCACATCGACAAATGGTTTCACCTCTGCGATGCGACTCGAAGTGCCTGGTTCATTTTCAACACTAACAACAGTTCCGAGTGGAATACCTGGAGCGAAGACGCCACCTTTGACGCCGTAGGTCACTAGGCGATCATTCACTTTTACTTGCGCACTTGGGTCAATGAATTCCAATTGCAGTGAGTTTGGATAACCACTACCTGAAAGGAAACCGACTTCCCCACTGTTTTCGACACGAGCACCAATAGTCGATGTGGCATCCACCAAAAGAATCACAACTGCAGTACGCGATGTGACGCTAAGAACGCGACCAACCATGCCCTGACCTGCAATGACAGTCATATTTGGCTTGATTCCGTCATCACTGCCAGCGTCAATCAAGAGAGTGGAACCAAATCCAGACGCAGAACCAATTGACATCACACGTGCGAGAACAATTCCAAACTTGCCATGCCCAGAGATTTGTAGGAGATCATCCAACTCTTTTGCGCGGCGAGTGGAATCTTCAGAAGCATTCAATTCACGAATCAGAGCTTCATTTTGCAATTTGAGTTTCTGGATTACTTCGTTCTTGGATCCGACTTCAGACCAATCAACAAAGAAGTCAGAAATTGGTTGAGAAATGTTTGCGGCTGCTTGCTGAACTGGCGCAACAGCAGATGCCACAGACTCACGAAGTGCATTCAAGCTCGATACAGAACTTCGCCCGTCGACAAGTGCCAACACAAAGGAAGCCGCAAGCAAAGTGATTAACACTCTTCGCGGGATCGCCTCAGGGTTGGGTTTGCGACGGCCAGCCATAACTTACTCAGCTACTGCGACCTTCTTGAACAAATACTCGGCGAAGAGAATCAAAGTCATCAATGCATCGGCCAGATCCAATAACAACACAGTCGAGTGGATTTTCGGCTACAACAACTGGCATTCCGGTTTCGCTACGGAGACGTTCATCAATACCAGAAAGAAGAGCGCCACCACCAGTCAAAATGATTCCGCGATCCATGATGTCACTTGAAAGTTCAGGTGGAGTTTGATCGAGAGTTGCTTTGACTGCATCAACGATGACCGAAAGTGGTTCTTCGATAGCTTTGCGAATTTCATCAGGTGTCACGGTGATGGTGCGTGGCAAACCGCTGATGAGATCGCGTCCACGAATTTCGGCTTTAGCGAGAGTTGCAGATGGGAATGCAGAACCAACTTCAACTTTGATGCGCTCGGCCATTCGTTCACCAATAAGCATTGAATATTCTTTTTTGACCCAGTTGATGATGGCTTCATCAATTTTGTCGCCACCAACTTTTACAGAGCGCTTGGTTACGAGACCACCGAGAGAAACAACTCCGATTTCGGTTGTTCCACCACCGATGTCGCAGACCATGCTTCCTTGAGGTTCTCCAACAGGAAGACCAGCGCCAATTGCAGCTGCCATTGGTTCTTCGATCAAGTGAACTTCGCGGGCACCTGCATCACGTGCAGCTTCTTTGATTGCACGGCGATCCACTGTGGTTGCAAGACTTGGAACACAGATCAAAACGCGAGGCTTAGAAAACA
>JBEBBR010000037.1:0-3142 GCA_041158285.1 Actinomycetota bacterium | reverse complement strand
CGAGTCATGTCCATCAACCTCGATGGCACCTTCAATACGGTGGCTAGTTTCGGAGCAGCCATGGCTGAGCGACGATCTGGTCGCATCATCAACGTTTCTGCCTGCCTCGGGCGGATGAGTGGGCCGGGCACTGCGGGTGGGCTTGCCCCATATCGAATATCCAAGGCTGGGGTAAATGCCCTAACCAAGAATTTCGCGGCCGAAATGAGCCATGGCAAACGTGGAGTTTTTGTGGATGCCATGTGCCCTAACCACACGCGAACCGATATGGGTGGGCCTGATGCGCCGCGTTCTGCCGAGGAGGCCGCCGACACAATTGTGTGGCTTGCGACCCGCGATCTGACAGACGCAAATGGCCAACCTGTTGCCACAGGATTGTTGTGGGAGGACCGCGCAATCGTTCCTTGGTAATCTCCTGTGAGCGCAATTTTGGAGATTCGCACGCATATTCACTCGGTATTCTCGCCCCGTGAAGCGCGACAAACAGACGGGTATTGCTGCACTAGTTGCAGCGGCGCTGACCTGTTTTGCCTTGGTTCCTCAGACTGCCCAAGCTGCCTCTGGTGTTAATTGCTTGGATGCACCTGCTTTGACCGAGAAACCATCGGGAACCTGGACTCCCACTTCCGGTATCAGTATCAACACCTGGAATTTTGCCCAAGGCGTTTCGCATTGGGGTCCCGAAGCAACTCGCGTTTCAGTCGCTTCCACATCACTTAACAGTTTTGACCTCAAAGTGATGCACGATGGTTTCCCCAACGTTTCAGATCCATATGCGCAGTTGACTTCCAATAATGCCTTCGCCTCAATTAACACAGATTTCTTTGACTTATCTTGGCCAGCATTCGCGTGGGGTCCGGTCATCAACAATAGAGTTCCGGAATATTTGCCACTAACTTTCAAAGATGATTTATGGCAGAGAGTTTGGCTCAAAGTTGTTGCAACAACTGATGAATTGCCGAATCCTGCAGATGGATACCTTGCGTCGGGAACACTTCAAACCCGTTGGCGCACGATCGCACTTGATGGCGTAAACCTTGATTCACTGTCCGCTAACACTGCGGTGGCATACGACAGCAATTTTGTCGGACTCACTCCACGCGGCGGTGCAACAGCTGTAGTGAAGAACGGTGTTATTTCAGCTACCTATCCAGATGGATTGTCGATTGCAGTTCCGACCGGTGCGATTGTTATCCAAGCACTTGGAAATCAAGCTGTTGCATTGCGCAAAGTCGAAGCGCAACCAACTGCAGAAGTGGTTTTAGCGGGGCCAGAGTCTGTTGGGTATGCAGCCAAAGGTTCCATTGCGATCGCTGGAAAAACTCACACAGCCGTCGGAGTCAATCTTGCGGTTCTCAAAAAGGGCGCAACAGTTTTTACAAACAAGTGGACCAAAGCCACAACCCCAAAGGGTGCTCTTACCTGGGTCATCAAAGCAGGAAAGGTTTTCAAAGTTTTTCCAGCTGGATCTACAGTCAAACCGCTCTCAAGTACGACAGTCGTTCAAATCCTGAGTCCAACTCCCGCTGCAAAAGCTGTAAAAGTTGGTGCAATCGCAAAACTCAACCTGCCTGTTCCATCAACTCAGACTGGATACAAAACAGCAGGAACAATTTCTGCTGCAGCGGGCAAGATCGAGGTTGGCGCGATCAATCTAAACGTTGCCAATGCAGCACAAGCTTTAGTGTTTGATCAAGATTGGAACACCCCAACACCTAAAGGTGCCGTGACAATCACAATCTCGAATGGTGTTGTAACAGATGTTGATTCTGATGGAAACACAAATCAACCACAAGATGGTCAATACGTAATTCAAGTACCACAAGTTTTTGCATCAACAGCACGTAGCTTCGCAACTACAACCACAGCAGCTGTGACTTTAGGCGAACCGACAAATCGAGTTCGTACATTGACTAGTACTTACATTCGCAGCAATGGCAAAGTCACTGTCGGTTCTGATGTGATTCCGATTGGTGCACTCAACCACAATCGATTTGCCAAAGAGTATGCATCAGTTTTTGATAATCGTTGGCTTGGGCAAGACAACAACAAACTAACTATTCGCGCACCAAGTAGCGTTGTTGTCCGCAACGGTTTGATTGCAGAAATTTATCCAACTGGCGCAAACCTCTATACCAGTGCAACGGACACAGTCATCCAATTTCCGTGGATGTATCGCAGCATTGTGGGCTCCTGGACTGTTGGGACTCCGATCGACATTGATCTGAGTTACGAGGCCCTGAACAACAAAGACCTCATCACAGTTCTTGGCCGCGGAACTCCCAACATCACCGATGGTGAAATCGTCGTTCCTTGCACGTGGACTAATGATGGAGTTCGTCCTCGCACTTCAATCGGCTGGGATCACGAAGGTCATGTGTGGTTGGTGACTTCCTCACCAACTGGATCTGGGTTAGATAATGACGGATATCGTGATGGCGGTTCGACCGTTCATCAAATGGCTGAGTGGCTCAAACAGCTTGGCGCGACAGATGCCGTGTCATTCGATGGTGGCGGCTCTACCTGGATGATGCGAAAAGCAGCTGATGGCCCTCATCGAGTTGATATGGCTGATCCAGGTGATAACTGGAATCCGTGGATTCGATACGTCCCAATTTCATTAGGAATTGTTGCAAAACCAGCGAGCTGATTTACTGCTCAACTTCGAAGCCGGACATGCGCCAGGTTCCAGTTCCACCGACCACGTTGGTCACGTCATAACCCTGTTGTTCAAGCCACATGCACGATTGAGCTGACCGGCCGCCAGCTTCGCAGATGACATACATCGGCTCCATGCGAGGAAGCTCACTCACCCGAAGTGGAATCAGAGCCATTGGAATCGAGACGGCACCTGGAACATGGCCAGAAGCGAACTCATGAACTTCGCGAACATCAAGGATGAATGGTGAACCTGAATCGCGAAGCGCTTTTAGTTCCTCAACGGTGATCTGCTTAAGCATCTTGTGTCCTCACTCTGTGGTGTGTGGTGCCCGCAGCAGGATTTGAACCTGCGGCCTTCTGCTCCGGAGGCAGACGCTCTATCCACTGAGCTAAGAGGGCACGTGTCGCGCGGCAACGCACTGTATCATACCCGCCAACCTCGACCAACACGGTTCAGCCTGCGGTATGCTTGCGACGCTCG
>JBEBBR010000036.1:0-6497 GCA_041158285.1 Actinomycetota bacterium | reverse complement strand
CAAGGTTGTAAAGCTCATTCTTGGCATCGGCTTCAGACATACCAATCACGTTTGGAACGAGAATCTTTCCACTCGAAACCACAATCGCTACTGCATCACCTTTATCAATAAAAGTACCTGCGATTGGATCACTTCGCAGGACTGTGTTTGCAGGCAAATCACTATCTTCGAATGTCACGGAACCGAGTGTGAGTCCAACATTCATCAACGCAACTCGTGCATCATCGACGGACGCGAAGTTAACCAATGTCGGTACAGCCACTTGGTCTTTACCTTTACTGATCACAACAGAGATGGATGACCCTTTGTCCACGGTTGCATCTGCACCAGGGTTTTGGGAAATGATTGTCCCTACTGGGCGAGTCTCATTAATAACGTAACTAATTTCACCAAGAGTCAGACCGTTATTGTCGAGAGCAACGATCGCGGCCTCTTGAGTAAGACCTTCAAGATTTGGAACCACAACTTGTGGAACATTTGACGGTGAGATCAATTTCGAAACTAAAACCAGCGCACCAATGACAAGTGCGATCGCAGCAAGTCCAGCAACAATTAACACAGTACGACGTGGAGTTTCTGTTTTGCTCATAATTTCCTCCGTACTTGGAACAACTGGAATTCGCACCGTTGCATCGCTATCTGAAATTGGTGCAACACGTGGAGCTTGACCTTGTAGGAGCCGTTCAACATCAGCACGCATTTCTGCAGCAGTGTGATAGCGATCTTCTGGTGATTTGGCCAAAGCAGTCAAGACAACAGCATCAACACCGGCAGAAAGTTGCGGATTGATTTTGGAAGGTGCTGTCGGTTTTTCTGAAACATGTTGATACGCGATAGCTACTGGACTTTCACCTGCAAACGGTGGCTGACCTGTAAGAAGTTCATATAACAAACATCCAGCTGAATAAAGATCAGAACGCGCATCTACAACTTCACCACGAGCTTGTTCAGGGCTGAGGTAGGACGCAGTTCCCATCACACCGTTTGAATGAGTCATTGTTGCGCCGGAGTCTGCCATCGCACGAGCGATACCGAAATCCATTACTTTGATATCACCTTGTGTGGTGATCATGATGTTGGCAGGTTTGATGTCGCGATGCACAATGCCGTGACGATGACTGAAGTCAAGAGCTGCTAAAACTCCAGCGACGATATCGAGTGCACGTTCTGGAGTGATCTTGCGACCTGATGAAATTATGTGGCGAAGAGTGACACCCTCTACCTTTTCCATGACGATCCATGGAACTTTGACTTCACTGATACCTGCGAACATTTCATCTTCACCCGTGTCATACACAGACACGATGTTTGGATGATTTAGTCCGGCAGCTGATTGAGCTTCGCGGCGAAAGCGTGCGAGAAATGCAGGATCACGGGCGAGGTCGGCACGAAGTACCTTGATAGCAACGTCACGATCGAGCCGTAAATCGGTTCCTTCGTGAACTTCTGCCATTCCCCCATGACCTATCACTTCACCAAGTCGGTAGCGACCACCAAGGGTGCGACTGTCTGTCATGAGTGACTCCGTTTCATTGTGGTGCTTATTCTGCCTGTAATTTCACTTCTCATAGAAATGCCGCCTTAATAACTTTGGCAGCGATTGGACCGGCAATTCGATTGCCACTTACCTCAGTCTCACCGCCACCATTTTCGACGACAACCGCAACAACTATGGATCTCCCTTGGTAGGTCGCCGTGGCTACAAACCACGCATGTGGGAGAGCGGTGGTTCCTGTTTCGGCAGTACCAGTCTTTGCTCCGACCAAAACACCTTTAACCAAACCACTCGAGGCGGTTCCGTCGGTTACGACTGACCGCATCATGTCGAGGAGAGCTTTGGATTGAGCAGGATCTTGAGCTTGGCCAAGATTGATCGGGCTAGTCGATTCCAACAACCCAAGTTCTGACGTGCGAATGTCTTTGACTAGGAATGGTTTCATCAAGACACCGTTGTTGGTGATTGCGCTCGTGACCATTGCCATCTGCAATGTGGTTGCTCGGACATCAAACTGTCCAATAGAAGACATTGCTGTTTGAGCATCATCTAGTCCGGCCGGGAAGACACTTGAAGCAGAGACCAGTGGCGTTGTGAACGATTGATTGAAACCAAATTTTTCTGCTTGTGCAGAAATTGCATCCGCACCCAACTGCATACCCAACCAAGCGAAGGCCGTATTACACGAGACTTCTAGTGCGCGGCGCAACGTTACTTTGCCTGATGGAGAGCACGCTGTTCCTTGCCAGTTTCCAAGACGTTTTGTCGAGTTTGGAAGTTTGATAGTTGCTGGCCCTGGAATGAGTGTGTCCGCGGAATATTTACCACTAGCCAACGCTGCTGCTGCAACAACTAATTTGAAAGTTGAACCAGGTGGCAATGTTTTCGTGAGTGGTCTATTCATCATCGGTTCTTTGGGATCAGCGAGTAACGCTTCGTACGCCTTACGCACACTTGCTGGTTGATTGATTGAAAGTGTGGTTGGGTCATATGAAGGTGTCGAAACCAACGTGAGAATTTCACCTGTTGCAGGGTCCAACGCAACAACTGAACCTGCTCGTCCTGCCATCGCGTTGAAAGCAACCTTTTGCATTTTTGCGTTAAGAGTCAAAGTAACAACACCACCGCGAGCCTCACGTCCCGCAAGAAGTTGTTGTAATCGATCGACAGCCAATCGATCATCGCGACCACTTAATAACGCGTTATAGATACGCTCGAGTCCAGTTGCACCATAAACGAGTGAATAAAAGCCAGTGGCCGGTGCATACATTTCACCGTCAACATACTGTCTTTCGTAGGCCAACGTGCCACCAGTCTTTACTGAACGCGCAACCGGCTTGTCACCAACCAAAATCGAGCCGCGTTCGCGGCCATACTCTTCGAGCAACAGCCGAGTGTTGTCCTGGTGTAAGCGAAGTTCGTCAGCTTGAAAAACCTGTGTCAAAGAAAGGTTGCCAATCAAAAGCAACATCACTGCAGTGAGCAGTCCTGCGATTCTGCGAATTTGATGATTCATTGGGCATCACCGGAAGGTGCATTAAGTAATGCGGAGGTATGAGAGATTCGAAGAAGTAACGCGATCATGATCCAGTTGGAAATCAATGCTGATCCACCAGCAGCCAAAAATGGTGTCGTCAAACCAGTGAGAGGAATCAGTCTGGTTACGCCACCGAAAACTACGAAGATTTGGAGCCCGAGAACTAAACCAATACCAGTTGATAACAACTGACCAAAATCATCGCGAGTTGCTAACGCGATGCGCAATGCACGTTGCACTAGAAACACATAAAGCAAAGTAATTGCAACCAATCCGGCATAACCAAGTTCTTCACCAAAGGATGCGAGGATGAAATCACTTTTAGCGTAAGGAACGAGCCAGGAATAACCCTGACCAAAACCACGACCAAAGATTCCGCCACTCGCAAAACCATAGAGAGCTTGAACCAGTTGGTAGCCCTCATCCGATGAATAGGCGAATGGATCAAGCCATACGGTTGTACGAAGTCGCACATGTGAGAACAAGAAATACGCGACAGTCGCGCCGACGCTAAATAAGAGTGCACCGAGTACCAGCCAAGTTCGTTGCCCTGTAGCCATGTACAACAAGCCGACAAACAGACCAAAGAAAAGTAGGGATGTACCTAGGTCTCGCTGCGAGATAAGAACCAAAATGCTCAGCATCCATGCGAGTGCGATTGGTCCCAACTCGCGAGCTCGCGGAATACCAATACCTAGCCAACGGTTTTTGATGGCGGCCATCGATGCTCGATTGCGAGCAAGATAGCCAGCAAAAAAGATTGGCAAAACAATCTTGGCAAACTCTGCTGGCTGAAAAGATTGTGAACCAATGCGAATCCACAACCGTGCACCATTGACTGTTGCACCGAGGCCTGGAATCAGTGGAAGTAGTAATAGAACAAGACCAGCGACCATTGCCGTGAAGGTATACCGCTGAAGTTGTCTGTGATCGCGAAGCAAAATCAAAATCACACCGAAGGCAGCAACTCCGAGAATCAACCACGTCGACTGAGAAGGAGCTTCAATCGACACTTTCGCACCAGAAGATTGCGATCGAATGTGATCTGCTATATCGAGGCGGTGAATCATCACAATTCCCAAGAGGTTGAGGAAAACCGCGATGGGATAGATGAAAGGGTCAGCAGAACTTGCTACGGCACGAATAAAAAAGTGTCCAACAATCACAGAGACCAAAATTGCGATTTGAATATACCCGCTAGTGGGAATTACAAACCCGGTTGCATTTTCAACAATAAAAAGCGCTAACTTCGCAATTCCCAAGAACAACAAGAGTAAAAAGAGTTCAACTTCGCGACGATGATTACGCACTTTGAATTGTAAAGTGGTCATGATTTCTAGTTACACCGTGATGGATCGGCGATACATACTGGGGAACGCGCTGCCATTTCGCGGACAGTTTCTTGAGCAGTTTTGAGATTCCCTTGAGAAATTCCGTTTTGAACATTCTCTAGATCAATTGCGGATAGAAATGCTGTGGGCAGAGGAGTGCGGAAAACTTCCTGCGACAACTGGAAAGGTCCGAGTTGTTGATCGATACCTTGATACACCACAACAAAATCTTGATTTTCTCCGATGTACCACTGATTGGTTAACCAATACCCAAAAGAAAGAATTCCAACTGCCAAAAGCGAAATGCCACCAACAATCCACGGCCACATTTTCGATTTCGTTGTGGCAGGTTCAACAGAAGCTTGCACTAGTTCAACATCGGCGCTGCCAACCAGAAACTCTTCGATCTCTGGTGGCTGATTGACATACTCACCGACCACTACGGTCACATTGTCCGGTGCTCCTGCTGCTAAAGCTTCTTCAATCAAGGTAGAAACAGCGTACGTGAGATCTGAATTGAAAAGAACTTGCGCAATGCGTTCATTGCTTACAACGCCAGTGAGTCCATCACTGCAGATGAGGAAACGATCACCAACCTCAACATCAAGAACTTTGACGTCAATCGAAACATCGTGAATGCCATCAATGGCACGCATCAAGAGATTGCGACGTGGGTGAACCGCGGCTTCTTCTGTAGTGATTTCACCACTGTCAACCAGAGTTTGCACGTATGTGTGATCAGTTGTGATTTGTTGAAGAGTTTGATTACGAAGTCTGTATATTCGGGAGTCACCGATGTGGCCAAAGACCACGGCATCATCACATGCAATGAGAACTGAAAGTGTTGTTCCCATTCCGCGACGGTTTGGATCTTCGACAATCAAGTCACCAACATGAGCATGTGCATCATTCACATTCTCAATAAACCACTGTTCGATTTCGTCTGAATTGTGAGGAAGATGTTTGATTGATTCATGGAGTGTTTGGATAACTGCGGAACTTGCAACTTCGCCAGCTGCGTGGCCACCCATGCCATCGGCGACAGCGATGACTCGAGTGGACGCTAAGCCTGCGTCTTCATTTCCACTGCGAATCACACCAACATGGCTTCGAGCGACAACTCGAAATCCGCTGTTCATTTCTCAAACCTTAGTGAAGTTCGACCAATGCGAATGGTTAAACCTGGTTTCAGTTTGACCGGAGCTTCGAGTCGTTTGCGATCCAACCAACTGCCGTTAGTCGAACCTAAATCCGTAAACAACCAACCACTATTGGTGAGAGTGATAACTCCATGATTGGTCGATGCATAATCATCTTGCAAGACAACTGTGTTGTTGGAACCTCGTCCAATAGTGAGGTTGTCGACGAGTTGGTACGTCGTCACATGATCATCTTCAGTGGTCAGAACAAGTTTGCGTAACTTCGCGTGACGTGATTTGTCTGGTGAGGTTGCAGTCACTGCATCTCGTCGAGACGGATTGGTTCGACGTTCCGCATTACGCAAGTCCTTGCGCATAAATGAAAGCACCATGAACACAGCAACCCACAGCAACGCCAAAAATCCAAGACGTAAGAGTGTGAGTGCGAGTTCGGACATGCGTTATCTCATTCGAAACTGAACAGTCGTTGAACCGATGTTGATATCAACATCAGTGTTCAAAGTGACTTCTGAGACTCGTTGACCTTGAACCCAGGTGCCATTGGTTGAGCCAAGATCGCGTAGCACTGCCGGAGAGGTGAGTTCGATTTCGCAGTGGCGACGAGATACTCCATTGTCATCAATGCGGATGTCAGCATCGGTTCCGCGACCAAGGGTTGTGCGTTGGCGGGTCAACGGATGGGCGAAGCCATCGATCACCAAATGTGGACCTCGGCGAGAGGCCGCTGAGTCGATTTGCTCGACAGCTACTCCGCCAGCATCCCTGGCTTCGGCATTGATTCGGAAAATACCGGTGTCGAGTTCTGAATCAAGCTCGAAATTGACCGAGACCAAGCCGAGGGTTGTGTAGCGCTGTTCGGTGATGTGTTCACGAACCACACCTTCGAGTTCAAGTTTCAGCGGAGCGGCATAAGCGCTCAAACGCTCGTAATCGGCGGAAGACAGGTCGATTGTGAAGGAATTTGGCACCACAGT
>JBEBBR010000035.1:0-4311 GCA_041158285.1 Actinomycetota bacterium | reverse complement strand
CATCAGATGGTCGAGTATCTGAATTGGTCAATCCCACCACTGGTGAAGTTTTTGCAAACGCTCCAATCTCAGGTGCCAAGGAAGTCAACGAGGCTTACGCCGCTGCCTCTGACGCATTCGTAGAGTGGCGAGAGACCACACCTTCACAACGCCAAAAAGCAATGCTTGATATCGCGGATCTCTTCGAAGAAAAGGCTGAAGAAATTGCGGCCATTGAATGTGAGAACACCGGCAAGCCAATGGCTGTAACGATGTCCGAAGAAATCCCACCAATGATCGATCAGATCCGTTTCTTCGCAGGTGCAGCACGCATGCTCGAAGGTAAGAGCGCAGGCGAATACATGTCTGGCTTTACCTCAATCATTCGCCGCGAACCAGTTGGAGTCGTCGGCCAAGTAACTCCATGGAATTACCCAATGATGATGGCTGTGTGGAAGTTCGCACCTGCTATTGCCGCCGGTAACACTGTTGTTCTTAAGCCATCAGACACCACTCCGATGTCAACCATCCGCATGGCTGAGTTGATGAACACCATCCTTCCTAAAGGTGTTATCAACGTAATTTGTGGAGATCGCGACACTGGTCGTCTAGTTGTTGAACACAAGCGTCCTCAGATGGTTGCAATTACCGGTTCTGTTCGTGCAGGTATGGAAGTTGCAAAATCTGCATCACTAGACCTCAAGCGTGTTCACCTCGAGCTTGGTGGCAAGGCTCCAGTTGTAGTTTTTGAAGATGCTGACATTGAGGCTGCTGCAGAATGGTTGGCAGTTGCTGGTTACTTCAACGCTGGCCAAGACTGCACCGCTGCAACTCGCGTACTTGTAGCCGACAAGGTGTACGACAAGTTTGTTGCTGCACTTGCTGAACAAGCAAAGGCAACTCAGACCACACTCGTCGGTGGCGTTGGTGGCGATGGATTCGTACCGCCAGTCAACAACATCAACCAAATGGAAAAGGTTCTTGGATTCCTCGAGCGCACCCCAAAGCATGCTGAAATTGTTGCTGGTGGCGTGCGCCAAGATTCCAAGGGCTTCTACATTGCACCAACCGTTGTCGCTAATTTGAAGCAGGACGACGAAATGGTTCAAAACGAAATCTTCGGTCCAGTGATGACGGTTCAGCGTTTCACTGACGAAGCTCAGGCGATCCAATGGGCCAACGATGTTGACTACGGCTTGGCCTCAAGTGTCTGGACTAAGGACTTTGCTCGCGCAATGCGAATGGCTAAGTACCTTGACTTCGGTGCTGTCTGGATCAACACGCACATCCCAGTCGTTGCCGAAATGCCTCACGGTGGTTTCAAACACTCCGGTTACGGCAAGGATCTCTCGATGTATGGCTTCGAGGATTACACCCGCATCAAGCACGTCATGGCTTCACTCGCATAATTCGCACTCACCAATTACTGAAAGGCAATTTCATGGAACGCAAACCGCTCGATCCAATGACTAGCGCATTCGTAAGCGCAATGTCACGTCGCCGTCTGCTTCAGGTTGGTGCAATTGGTGGCGTCGCTGCCGCTGCTGCCGCCTGTGGAGTTGGTGGATCTGGTACCCCTTCTAACTCGGCATCAGAAGTTGAAGATCTTTCGGACACCGAAAAATTCATCAACTGGTCGACCTGGATTGATTACATTGACATTGATGACAATGGAAACCGTCCTACCCTCGACAAATTCAAGTCTGAATTTGGAATCACGGTTAATTACACCGAGGATTACAACGACAACAATGAGTTCTATGCCAAGGTAAAGTCACAGCTCGAAGCTGGTCAGGGAATTGGGCGCGACATTGTCACCCCAACTGACTGGATGGCTGGCTTGTGGATCCAAAAGGGCTACGCAACCAAACTTAACAAGGACAATATCGCTAACGCCGCCAATGTTGGTGACGCTTGGATGAACGTTGGTTTTGACCCAGGTCGCGTTTACTCATTGCCATGGCAGAGTGGTTTCGCTGGTCTCGGCTGGAATCGCAAACTCCTCAAAGAGCTCACCGGTAAGTCTGAACTCAAGACTCTCGACGAGTTGTGGGATCCAAAACTTAAGGGTCGAATCACAATTCTTTCCGAAATGCGCGACAGCATCGGTGTGGTCCTTCAGGCACTCGGCAAGAACGCATCAGACTTCACAGATTCTGATTTCGAGGCTGCTCTCGCTGTATTGCAAGAGCAAGTCGACAGTGGTCAGATTCGACAGGTCAGTGGTAACGATTACAAGGCAGCAATGGCTGCTGGTGAAGTTGCCGCAGCGATTGCATGGTCTGGCGACATGTTGAACGACACCGACACGTATGGCTTCACCATTCCAGAATCTGGTGGAACTTTGTGGACTGACAACTTGATCATCCCAGTCGGGGCTACTCACAAGAAGAATGCCGAAACTTGGATGAACTTCTACTACGACCCAGTTAACGCTGCGACCGTAGCTGCATACGTCAATTACATCTGCCCAGTCATTGGTGCACAGGAAGCGATGGAAGCCATCGATCCTGCAATGGTTACCAACGAAGCAATCTTCCCAACTGACGAAACTCTTTCTCGCGTTCAAACATTTATGTTGCTTGATGGCGCTCAGTCAGCAAACTACGAAGAGCAGTTCCAAGCTCTCGCTGGTGCCTAAATCTAGAACCGAAGGGAAAAGTAAGAAGTCGTGGTTTTGATAGAGAAAAGTTCCAAGATCGAAGATCTCAACATTGTTCGAGTCACCAAGAGTTTTGGTGCCTTCACAGCGGTTGATGATTTATCACTCACCATTCCAGCCGGCACTTTTTTCGCATTGCTGGGACCTTCTGGTTGCGGTAAAACTACAACGCTTCGAATGGTTGCTGGTCTTGAGCAGCCAACTCAGGGTCAGATCTTGCTAGGTGAACGAGACATCACAACTCTTCGACCTTACCGACGCTCTATCAATACCGTTTTTCAGTCTTATGCACTTTTCCCACATCTAGATATCTTTGAAAATATCGCATTTGGTTTGCGTCGTCGCGGAATCAAAGGTGCCGAAGTAACAAATCAAGTGAATGCAGTGCTTGAACTTGTAGAACTCGGTCACCTCGCGCGACGCAAACCAGGGCAACTTTCTGGAGGTCAGCAGCAACGAGTTGCAGTAGCTCGTTCTTTGGTCAACAAGCCAGATGTTTTGCTACTTGACGAACCACTTGGTGCACTCGATCTCAAGTTGCGTCGACAGATGCAAATGGAACTCAAACGAATTCAGTCTGAGGTCGGTACGACTTTCGTTCACGTTACTCATGATCAGGAAGAAGCCATGACTATGGCCGACACCATTGCGATCATGAATCAAGGTGTCATCGAGCAAATGGGTGCACCTGAGGCTATGTACGAACTTCCTAAAACTGCATTCGTTGCTAACTTCCTTGGCCAGAGCAATCTCGTCGAAGGTCGTGTGTCTGGTGATGATGGCGCAATGCTTATTGTCGATGTTCCAGGTGGACAGGTTCGAGTCCTCAAAGATCATGCAACCGATCACACTGGCAAAGTTGTTGTCGGTGTCCGCCCAGAGAAAATGTGGGTGGTTGCAAGTCCAACCGGCACCGAAGAAAACACTGTACGCGGAACTGTGATTGACGTTTCTTTCACAGGTGTTTCGATCCAGTACACCATCGATTCTGAATGGGGCCGCACTGTCAGCTGCTTCGAACAAAATCTCGATGTCGAAAAACGTGTAGTCGTAGGAGAGAACGTGACCCTTGCTTGGGACATCGACAACACATTCGGACTTGATGGTGGAGAAGACCTCGAAGCAGGTGTCGAATCTCTCGACGCTGATCCAGAGGACTAAGCCATGGTTGCTGTACTTCCTACTGCATCCGGCACAGATGCAGGCGCCCACGAACCTAAACGAGCACGCAATCGCTGGAAGCCATACTTGCTGCTCTTGCCTGGCCTTGCTTGGCTTGCGGTTTTCTTCATTTCTCCGCTCTTTTCACTGCTTGCAACCTCATTGATGACACCAGCAGGTTTAAGTCCAGACGATGGCTACCTGCCAGGTTTTGAACTCAACAATTATGTATTGGGAATGCAGGAGTTCTTTCCTCAATACATTCGTTCCTTCATCTTTGCAGGAATCGCAACAATCTCAGCTCTTCTGATTGCATATCCACTTGCATACTTCATTGCGTTCCGTAGTGGTAAATGGAAGAACATTCTGTTGATGCTTGTGGTTGCACCATTCTTCGCATCGTTCTTGATTCGAACTTATGCCTGGCGAACCATTCTGGCTGATGATGGGTTCATTACGTCAACCATCAGTTCATTGGGTCTTTTGCCAGACGGTCGAATTCTTTCCAC
>JBEBBR010000034.1:0-6687 GCA_041158285.1 Actinomycetota bacterium | reverse complement strand
AATAGTTAATTAAAGAAATATGAGTGATTTGCTATCCATTTGTAACATCAAGGGATAAATGACTTTCGAAAACAAAGTGAAAGCGGACTTGCAGAAGGTTTCTCAACTCGTTTGCAGTGGATTATGAACTAGTCGACGGTGAAGGCTCATTCCATTCACAAGCCTTGCCATCTCCATCACGATCAAGTTCGTAAATGTCTGTGCCAGTGACGGTCACAGATGCAGTGAAATCGGCGCAATCCACATCTTTTTGGACTGGCACACAGCCGGAATAGTTGGGATCGCAGTTGTTTGCCTGTGACCCTTGGGCTCGCCACACACCGACGCCGAAAGCAGCCACAGCCAGAAGGGCTACACCAACGGCAATCGCTGTTTTGGAACGAAGGCGATACGCCCAACTGCTTGTGCTGTGCACTTGGTGTGAGCCAGGGCGGATGAGCAGATTGGCGGCCATATCAATCATTTCCTGCGTTGGTCGCGGATCTGAGTTCTCAGGAGAGTTCAAAGCTTCACGAATCTGGGCCATAGCCATCGTGAGGTCTGCCTTGCCGATGAGCAATTCGCGGCGACCTTCTGGACCCATATCGGCGTTGACTTGCGTGAACGGGAGGGCCAAGAACCACTCAGATCGCACTAGGCCGAACTGCCATTCGGGCTGTCGATCTAGGTACTTTCGAAGCGCATGTTTCGCACGTCGAGCCTGGTCGATGGGATGAATTCGACGTTGGAAATCCTCATCGATCATCAACCATTGGCCGTCGCGGTATTCGACCGTGCCACCTTTGATTTCGATGACAGCGATTCCCGCCTCAGGAATCATGATTAAGACGTCAGCTTCAACATCTCCATGCTGGGCATCGGAGAAACGAACGTGTTGGAAGAGTTTTTCGTGAGGGAGTAACTGGGAGCGTAAGTGCTCGACTACCAAGCGCTCAGATTTATTCTGCTTGCGGCTGTCCACTTTCGCCCCCTTTTCGCTAACACTTCCCCTGTACGAACCGCCGAATCCTACGCAATAGCCTCATAAGTTTCTCGCGGAAGGTCGCCCAACTTAGGAGATCTGGTGAAGTTAAAGGGTGGGATAAAGCCCTGCTCGACGTGCTCGGTCAGAGACTGTGATGGCATTTCCTTCACGGCGGGCAGTCTGGAGAGTTTCGAGATCGATAGTGGCGAGGGCGATTGCAGTCTGGTTGGGCGTTCCGATTGCCAGAATTCCATCGTCAGGAAACCCAATGTCACATGGACTCAGCACACAGGCTGAACCAAATGCAGGTCCTACTGGATCGGGCATTGTTCCGGTTGCTGGTGCACACGCAACGAAAATTTGATTTTCGATTGCTCGCGCAGCGGCACATTTGTGGACGCGATGCGCACCAGCGGGTGATGATGTGAATGAAGGAACGAGTAATAGATCAGTCCCACGGTTCTTGTGCGCGGTTATCACTTCAGGAATTTCTACTTCGTAACAAATGGCAATACTCATGGCAAAGCCACGGAAGGTGATCACTTCAACGGTATCCCCTTCAGCAATTCCATACGCATGTTCACCTGGGAAAAGATGAGTCTTTGCATGTGAGAGTTGAGAACCATCAGGGAAATACAAAGTCGCAATGTTTTTGATTTTGTGATCGTACAAAACTGGAAGCGACCCACCAAGAATTGCGCAGTCCATCTCGGTTGCTTTTGCTGCGAAATATTCTTGAATGTGCAGGGAGTGGATTGATAGATCCAACACTTGTTGAGGAGTGAGATCTTCTGCGTCAGTGTGAGGCGCCAACGAAAAACTCAAGAATTCAGGTAAGACAATTACGTCGGCTTGAATCGGAGAAATCACATCATCAATTCGTGTGATCAGGTCACGTACTGATGCATCTGAAATGAGTTCAAGGGAAACACTTGCAACTCGTAGCTGATTCATGTTCCAACCTCCAAATAGAAAACTATCCTATGAGTATGAGCATCTCTGATGAGGAGTTAACACAGTTAAGCGCCACCGAAATTGGAATTGGACTTCGCGCCCAGACTTGGTCTGCCCGCGACATCGTCGAAGCTCATCTTGAACGAATTGAAAAAGTTAATCCGCTCATCAATGCGATTGTGACTCTCACCCCTGAGTTGGCACTCGAACAAGCAGCAACTGTCGATCAATTAGTCAAAACTGGAAAACCGATCGGACTCCTAGCCGGTGTGCCGATTGCATACAAAGACACTCATGATGTTGCTGGTGTGAGAACAACCTATGGTTCACCGATTTTTGCCGATCATGTTCCTGCTACGAGTGAATTGCAGGTTCAAAGAATTGCTGATGCCGGTGCTATCTGTCTCGGCAAAACGAATGTTCCAGAATTTGCGGCTGGTGCTAACACATTTAATTCCGTGTTTGGCGAGACTAGGAATCCTTATGACACATCCTTGAGTGCGGGAGGCAGCACTGGGGGTGGGGCAGCAGCGGTAGCGGCTCGGCTTATGCCAATATCAGATGGAAGCGATATGGCGGGATCTATTCGGATTCCATCTGCGTTCAACAACATCATTGGATTACGTCCAACTCCAGGATGTGTTCCAACTTTTCCAAATGATGCGCCGTGGAGTCCGCTTGCAGTTCAAGGACCTTTAGCTCGAACGGTTGATGACATCGCGCTGATGATGAAAGTGATGTCCGGTCAAGATCTGCGAGCTCCACTTTCGTATTCGTTACCGAATGATTACTGGAATTTTCAACGCCGAAAGAATTTGAAAGGTATGCGCATTGCGTATTCCACTGACTTCGGTGGTTTGTGCGAAGTTGATGCTGAAATTACAAAGGCAGTTCTTGACACTGTTGAAGTTATGCGTAATCTTGGGGCAGACGTCGTCGAAGCCTTGCCAGATTTCTCAGGTGCAGAGAAGGTCTTCAAGTATTGGCGCGCATGGGAGTTCGTTCAAGCTTTCGGTGATTTCTATCGAGAACGTAGAAGCGACCTCAAGTCAGCGATAGTGCACAACATCGAATTTGGATTTGGATTAACAATCGAAGATCTTGGTGAAGCTTCAAAACTTCATTCTCAGCTGCATCACAACACTTTTGGATTCTTCACTGAGTTTGATGCGTTGATCGTGCCGGCGACGCCAGTGCTGCCATTCGATGTAACTCTTGAATACCCACACACTCCACGTGATGGTGACTACCCGTCATATCTGGAATGGATGAGTACCTGCTACTTAGTTACGGCTGCGGGCAATCCATCTCTTGCAATGCCTGCTTCGCTATCAAGCACTGGACTTCCACGTGGCATTCAGATTGTTGGTCAACACAAGAATGACGCACATGTTTTGAGCATCGGGTATGCACTCGAACAAGCCACTCACTTTGTCAGTAAGAATGCACCACATATTTAATTACGGATATGCAAAAGGCCCGCTCCTTTCGAAGCGGGCCTTTTGTTAATTACTGAAATTAACCTTGACTTGTAATCCACGTGGTGAAGACCTCTGTGTAAAGGTCGCGTGCTTCCAAATCGCAGTTAGGTGTTGGTGATGCAAGAGCCGTTGCTTCTGCACTCATAACAACAGCAGGGTCAGTCTTGAGCGACTCATCCATGAATGCATCTGAACCCTTAATACCGTTGTCATAACCGCTGAAATTACTTGCCTTAGCAGCAGCTTCAGCACCCATCATCCAGTTGATGAAGATCTTTGCATTGTCAACGTTTGGTGCTCCAACTGGAACAACAAAGTTGTCAGCCCAAAGGTTCAAACCTTCTGCTGGGTAGACGTACTTGATTTCTGGAACTTCAACTGTCATGCGGTGAGCAGAACCGTTCCAAGCCATACGAACGATGCTTGACTCTTTAGTCATGCGCTCGATGCCACCATCAGAGTTGATGATTTTTGGCTTGAAGTTTTCGAGCAACTTCTGAGCTGCTGCGTACTTGGTCTTGTCCGTGGTGCAGAGATCTACAGTTGGAACTCCAACAGCACGAAGAGCTGCAGAAACAACTTCAGTCTGATCCTTAAGGACGTCGACAGCGGTTAGATCGTCAGCTGCAAAGAAGTCTTTCCAAGACTTGATTGCTGCAGCGTCTGCGTTCTTGGTGTTAACAGCAATACCAGTTGTTCCATACATGTATGGAGCTGAGTAAGACCGACCTGGATCCCAGTAGACATCTACAAGATTGTCTTTGATGTTTCCAGCGTTAGGAAAGGTATTGACTTTGATGTCAATTGCCAAACCGAGGTCAATCATTTGCTTCACTGCGTAGTCACTAGGTACAACTACGTCGTAACCAGTTCCGCCAGCCTGCAATTTTGCGAGCATGGTTTCGTTGCTATCAAAAGTATCGAGAACAACCTTGATACCAGTTTCTTCAGTGAATTCCTTCAACAGCTCTGGATCGATGTAATCGGTCCAGTTGTAGAGGCGAACCTCGCCACCGTTAGGTGTTGGAAAAGCACCATCGGTGTTTTCGTCACCTGCTCCTGAATCTCCGCCACATGCTGCAAGCACCATGCCGGCTGCTGCAATTGCAGCGATGAAAGAAGCGCGACGCTTCATTCGGTTTCCCATTCCTATCTCCTTACTCGATTGAGCATAAAGGACAAACTCAACATGACACCGGAGAACACCAACAACATCGTCGACAACGCATTAATTGCCGGGGTGAGGTTGGACCGAATCATGCCGAATATATATACGGGCAGGGTGGTAGCACCAGGGCCTGCCAAGAAGAACGACATAATGAAATCGTCGATCGAGATTGCGAAAGCCAGCAATGCACCAGACAAAATTCCTGGTGCCAAAAGTGGCATTGTGATGTGACGGAAAATTTTCCACTCGTTTGCACCGAGATCGCTTGCAGCTTCGAATGGGCTGGTATCCAGAGACTGCAAACGAGCGCGAATTGGAAGCATCGCAAACGGAATACAAAAAGCCGTGTGCGCCAAAACAAGTGCAGTGAATCCAAGTGGAATTTTGATCATCAAGAACACACTCAGTGTTCCAATTGCCAAAACGATTTCAGGAATGATCAGTGGTGCACCGATCAGACCCCATGCAATGGCACTTCCTGCTCGACCAAGCCGCAACATGCCAAGAGTCGCCATGATTGCAAGGACAGTGGAAATCACTGTGGCTGCTGCAGCAACAGTGAGTGAGTTAGTAAGTGCACGAGAGATGTCTGTGTTGTCCAAGACATCGAAGTACCACTTAACGCTGAAACCGTGCCAGATCTGCACGAAGCGGTTGCTGTTGAAGGAGTAGAAAATTACAACCATCAACGGCAGGTACAAAGCCAACATTCCCAGCCAAGAGATTGTTGAGAAAAGCGGGAAGTTGTTGAGTTTTACGAGGCGAACGCGTTTGGTGCTCATACGAGTTCCACCTTCTGACCGTTACGAGATCCCACTTTGATTGTGATTGCGACAACAATCGCAGTAACCACAATGAGGAATACAGACAAAGCTGCACCAAACGGCCAGTTTCGACTTTGACCAAACTGGTTGGCAATGGTGTTTGCAATCATGTCTGTCTTACCGCCACCAAGCATGTCTGGTTGGAGGAATGAACCCAAAGCTGGAATGAACACAAGTGCGATTCCGCTGATGATGCCTGGACGAATCGCTGGCAAAACAACGCGGAACAAAACTGTCATGCGTTTTGCACCTAAGTCATAACCTGCTTCTGCCAAACGGAAATCAAACTGTTCTGCGCTGGAATAGATAGGCAAAATCATGAATGGCAAGAAGGTATATGTAAGACCAAGGATGGTTGCCCATGGCGTATACAAAATATCGAAACCTTCGCCGACACCAAAGATATTGAGGATGTAGCCAAGAACGCCTTTGGAGTCAATCAACTGACGCATGGCATAGGTGCGAATCAAGATACTTGTCCAGAAAGGAAGCGTTACCGCAAGTACAAGTGGTGCACGCCATTTTTGTGGACGAGTGGCAATCCACATCGCCATTGGAATGGATACAACCAGTGTGGTGACTGTGGTGATTGCAGCGAAGTAAAAGGAGTTCCACAAAACTTTGAGGTATCTAACATCAAGTCCGGTGGTGCCATCAAGATTTTCTTGAATCAAGATCTGCTTGAAGGGTTTGATTGTGAATTCCCATGCCACACCAAAACCAGAAGGGTGTCGGGAGAGGAATGAATACACAACAACCAGAATCAGTGGAACGCCGACTGTTAAAGCAAGGTAGGCAATGGGTGGCAGTGAGAGCCACGCAGATGTTTGGCCTGATCGAGCAGGTGATGAAGTCTTAACTCGCTTTGTCATTGTTAGGCATTCACCGTACGAGCTGAACCTGAAAGCGGAGCCAAGTTGACAGCCGCACCGCGATCTGGAATCGCAACACCGTGTGAAGGAAGGGCTGCAACAACTTCAGTGTCGCCCAGTGCAACGTATACACGAACTAATCCACCAGTGAAAATGACGTCGCGGACAGTTCCTTTAAGTGGACCGTCAGCGCGAACTTCAAGATCTTCAGGTCGAACCGCGATAGTTACAGCACCAGATTTTGGAATGTCACAGTCAGCTGCAATCGCAGATGTATCAACAGTGCCACCAGCGACCTGAATGTTGCCGCCGACAACTGTGCCTTCAAGAAGATTTGTTTCACCAATGAAGTCAGCAACAAAACTGTTGACTGGCTTGCGGTAGATCTCACGCGGAGTACCAATTTGTGCAATCTTGCCGCTGT
>JBEBBR010000033.1:0-3927 GCA_041158285.1 Actinomycetota bacterium | reverse complement strand
CATCTGGTGAAAGTTTCACGTTAGAAGATTTTCTTGAGCAGATGACTGCTATCAAGAACATGGGACCACTTGGCAAAGTTTTAGGGATGTTGCCAGGTGCTGGTTCGATGAAACAGCAAATCGATCAAATTGACGAACGCGAACTTGATCGCACTGCAGCAATCATTCGATCGATGACACCAGGGGAGCGTCGCGATCCGAAAGTTCTCAACGCATCACGTCGCTTGCGAATTGCGAACGGTTCTGGCACCAAAGTAAGTGACGTCAATTCACTAGTGGACCGTTTCACTATGGCTGCCAAGATGATGAAGCAAATGTCCAAGGGCGGAATGCCGCAGATGCCAGGTATGCCTGCGATGCCTCCAGTTAAGGGCGGTGGCTTTGGCGGTTCCAAGAAACAACAGCCGCAGAAGAAGAAAAGTCGCAGTGGTAACCCTGCCAAGCGGGCCGCTGAGGAATCAGGGGAGTCCTTGCAGTTGCCAGGCGCATTCAAGGGTCTTTTAGACAACTAAAACCCTCATTTCCGGCTCAAACTGAGCCTGATTTTGGCACCCTCAGTAATCGGCCGATTACGCAAAGTGTTCTATCAACGACACGTTTGTGAATACCCTCAGGTAGGCACCTAGGGCTCATACCCTCAGCACGCTTGATTCGTAGTAACGAACACTTACTGGAGGAAATTAATGAGTACATGGTCACTACATGGTGATGGCAAAACAGTCAGCCCAGGCGAAGTTGTCGCCCCAGGCGAGCGCCTCACCTGGCCACGCACAATCGGAATTGGTCTACAGCACATCGCTGCAATGTTTGGCGCAACCTTCTTGGTGCCAATCATCACTGGTTTCTCACCTAGCACGACTCTGTTGTTCTCAGGTATTGGCACATTGCTTTTCATTGCACTCACCAACAACCGAATTCCTTCATACCTTGGATCTTCCTTTGCATTCCTTGGTCCAATCGCCGCTGCAAAAGCTGGCGGAACTGATATCGCGTCTGCACTCGGTGGCATCGTTGCTGCTGGTGTCCTACTCGCACTCGTTGGCTTGATCGTTCAGCAGGCAGGCATCAAGTGGATCGAAGCAATCATGCCTCCGATCGTTACTGGTTCGATCGTCACCATTATTGGTCTCAACCTTGCTGGTGTTGCTAAGAACGAAATGGCTGCACAGCCAGGAGTCGGCGCACTCACACTTGCAGCAATCTTGTTGATTGCAGTTGTTTTCCGCGGATTTATTGCACGACTTTCCATCGTCCTTGGTTTGGTCATTGGTTATGTTGTTGCATCACTTACTGGTTTGGTTTCCACTGATGCCACTGATGCAATTTCAGCAGCGGCATGGTTTGGAACTCCAACTTTCACCGCTCCAGCCTTCAGCCTCAGTGCAGCAATTTTGTTCTTGCCAGTGGTTTTGGTTTTGATCGCTGAAAACGTTGGACACGTTAAAGCTGTTGCAAACATGACTGGAGAAGATCTCGATCCAATGATCGGTCGCGCATTGATCGCAGATGGTCTTGCAACCACTCTCGCCGGTGCAGGAGGCGGTTCTGGAACCACCACATATGCCGAAAACATTGGTGTTATGGCTGCAACTCGTATTTACTCAACAGCTGCTTATGGCATTGCTGGTATTGGTGCGATTGTTTTGTCCTTGTCACCAAAACTTGGTGCTGTACTTTCGTCAGTTCCAGCTGGTGTACTCGGTGGTGCAGGAACTGCACTCTTCGGAATGATCGGTGTTCTCGGTGCAAAAATCTGGATCGAAAACAAAGTCAATTTCGCTGACAGCACCAACTTGTTGATTGCTGGTGTGACCTTGGTTGTGGGTATTTCTGACATGACTTTCACCGTCGGTGATTTCACCTTCAACGGCATCGTCAACGGCACTGTGATTGCTGTTGTTGGCTACCAAATCATGCGTGCAATTTCTCGCGCACGTGGTACTTCACAGGAGTAAAACTCTCCGCACATAAACCGCGGCGGTCGATGGGGCCAATCCCTGTCGACCGCCGCTTTGTGCTTGTAAAGGCAGTCAGAGGGTGACACAGTCCCGTCTGCGATTGCTGAGATAACTGTCCACAATTCGAAATATCCCACTTTTCGGGCGGAAGAAATCTCGATTGAGAATAGTTTTCGCCCCATGACAAGTACACCTGCACTTACCCCCGAGTCATTCGGGCCGGCGACCGCTTTGCGATGTCGCGAGTGTGGCACGGAATATGCACTCGGAGCCGCGTACTCCTGCGCTGAGTGTTTCGGCCCACTTGAAGTTGCGTACAACTTCGGCACCGTCACCCGTGAGCAAATCGCAGCAGGTCCAGCCAACATGTGGCGTTACGCCCCACTCTTGCCCGTAGCTGCCTGGGTAGCGGACGAGCCAAATCTCAACCCAGGATTTACCAAACTCATCAAAGCCGACAACCTCGCCAAGGCGCTGGGAATGACTGGCACCCTGTGGGTCAAGGACGATTCTGGAAATCCCACCCACTCGTTTAAGGATCGCGTTGTAGCAGTCGCACAGCACGCCGCTCGCCGCCTTGGCCGCACCACCCTCGCCTGCGCCTCAACGGGCAATTTGGCGAACGCTGTGGCAGCCGCAGCCGCCCGTGCGGGACAGACCTCGGTAGTGCTGATCCCCTCAAATCTCGAAGCCGGCAAAACCATCACCACAGCTACCTACGGTGGCACTTTGCTCGCTGTCGAAGGCAATTACGACGATGTGAATCGACTCTGCTCAGAGTTGATTGGCGAAGAAATCACAGACACCTGGGGATTCGTCAATGTGAACCTTCGTCCGTACTACGCCGAGGGTTCAAAATCCCTTGGTTTTGAGATCGCCGAACAATTGGGTTGGCGCCTTCCTCAGCAAGTGGTTATCCCAGTTGCTTCAGGTTCTTTGCTCACCAAGGTTGATAAAGCCTGGCGCGAATTGGTAACCCTCGGACTTGTCGACGAATCCGAATACGCAGTTTTTGGCGCGCAGGCAACAGGCTGCAATCCAGTGGCTACGGCTTTCAGAGAAGGTCACGAAGTGGTTCGACCAGTAAAGCCAAACACCATTGCAAAATCTCTTGCAATCGGTAATCCCGCTGACGGCCCCTATGCACTCGATGCTGCTCGTCGATCTCACGGTGCGATTGATGATGTTTCGGATGAGGAAGTTGTCGAAGGAATTCGATTGCTTGCTGAGACCGAAGGAATTTTCGCTGAGACTGCTGGTGGTGTCACCGTTGCAGTACTTCGCAAACTTCTTCGCACAGGACAGCTTGATCCTGCTAAAGAAACAGTTCTCATCAACACTGGAGACGGACTCAAGACCCTTGATGCTGTCGCCGACGTTGTTGGACCATCTGCTCTAGTTAAACCATCCCTCGAGTCTGCAATCGATGCACTCGATGACATCGCAAGGAGAAACGCATGAGCGTCACCGTTCGCATCCCAACCATTCTTCGTCCATACGCTGGTGGAGCATCGACAGTTGATGTAGAACCACAAGGCGAACACACCTTGTCAGATGTCTTGGCATCGCTTGAAGCAGCTGCTCCGGGTATCTCAGCCCGTATCATCGATGACAATGGTGGACTTCGTCGCTTCGTCAACGTCTACGTGGGTGACGATGATGTTCGTTTCCTTGATGGTTTGGCTACCACTATCGCAGCTGGTGCGACAGTGTCTGTAATTCCTGCTGTTGCTGGTGGCTGCTAAAACTTTGTAAGTGTCTTAAAACTCTGCTCATCACACTCCGCTGAAAATTACGTCACATTTCAGCGGAGTGTGATGTTTTGCTATGTAGGCCTTTTCTTGTGTCTGCCAATTTTCAATGTGATTTTCACTGATTTCACCATCGCGAGCTAAGACTCTTTGTGCGCCAAGTTCAGGATCAATCTCGATCCATACTGACAGCGACGCATGCTGGCGAATCAACGGGT
>JBEBBR010000032.1:0-5100 GCA_041158285.1 Actinomycetota bacterium | reverse complement strand
TGTAGCTTTCTTAGCAACAGCCTTTTTTGCTGGAGCTTTTTTAGCAACAGCTTTCTTTGTTGATTTCTTGGCAGCAGCCACGTTGTGTCTCCCTGAATCGTGATACCAGCTCTGCCACTGGTATCTACTGGCAAACGGTGACACATATTTTGTAAAAGTCCAAGTATTTACGTGTCTATTTATGAAAAATAACTTTTGCGGTGGTAATAAATCAAACGGAAAAATCAGTTTTATAAATGAATTTTCGCGATCTAATTTCGTTTTCCATTCAAAAATTTCGTTCGATGACAAAAAGAATTTGCGATTTTTCACCTTTTTTGACATGTGGATGAGTAGGTTTTTTGCGATTTCTACGCACAAAATCCTGTGGAAAAGCGTTAATCGGTGTTTATTGCGCGAATTTTTCGTTCATGCACTGCATGTTCATTAGTTCGATCATCAAATTCCCACATTGACTTCAAACTTGATGCAAGTGCACTCGCACTGGCGATACAAAGTGCTCCACCAAAAACTAGCGACACGCGCAAACCAAAAGCGCGCGCAAAGAATGTTGAACGTATTTGTCCTAATTGTGGACCAACGCTGTAAGAAAGCATTTCTATGCCCGCAAGTCTTCCGCGCATATCAAGTGGAATGGTTGTGTTCCATACAAGGGTTCTGAATAGTCCACTCACCATGTCAGCTGCACCTGCACACATCAATGCAAAAAGAACAAAATAGATGTTAGGTGAAAGTCCAGCGATGGAAATTGCAACTCCCCAAGCGATGGCCGCTAAGACAATTGCTTTTCCTTGTCGATGGATATGGGTGGTCCAACCCGAAGTGACAGTTGCGAGCAGAGATCCGATGGACATAGATGCATAAAGAAGTCCCAAAGCCCAGGGTGCTTCAAACTCAATGGCAATAAATGGGAAAAGTGCATTCGGAAATGCAAACAACATCGCTGCAATATCAATTGCATATGTGCCAAGTATGTCTTTGCGTCCGCGAACATAATGGAATCCAGAGAACAACAAAGCAACATCAACCTTTTGTCCTGAGGCTGAGGTTGATTGATGTGAAAGTTTCAAAAGCAAGATAAAGCTGACGACATAGGTCGCGACATCGATGCCGTACGCGAACGCACTTCCGAGCGTGGCAGCGATGATTCCACCGAGTGCAGGTCCCACGATGCTGCTGGCATTGCGTTTGAGTGAATTCATTGCACTAGCTGATGCCAAATGCGACATAGGAACAACTTGAGGCAGCAGCGCTTCGAGGCTTGGTCCTTGAAGCCCGTCACAGATGGCATAACTAAATGCCACGAAATACAAAATCCAGAGATGAGGATTTGCTAGAAGTGAGTTGTAAAACAGAAGAGCAGTAAGTGCCATGAGAGCCAATTCGCAACTGACGATAATCGTCTTGCGATTTGCTGTATCAGCGATTGCGCCGCCCCAAATACCGAACACGATCAAAGGAATGATTTCGAGAACACCGATAATTCCAACGGCCACGTAGGAACCTGTGATCTGTGCTACCTGAAATGGGATGGTGACATAGGTGATCATCGAACCAAATTGGCCAATTGCACTTGAAGTGAAGAGCAATCGGAAATCTTTAGAAGACTTCCACGCTGATGTATCAAGTTTCAGTTTGTGAAACCAAGCGGTTAAACCAAGAACAGGTTCACTCATTGTTGATAGGTGTTCTCGATTGCAGGATATGCGCCACTTGCCACGTCACTGGCCCATTGGGTGGAAGCCTCAGTCATTGTTGTGTGGAGGTCTGCGTATTTCTTGACGAATCGAGGTTGACGACCGCTGTTGAGTCCCAACAAGTCCTGCCACACCAGAACCTGAGCATCCGTTCCATTGCCGGCGCCAATTCCAATTACTGGAATCGAAACCGCTGCGGTCACACGAACGGCCAATTCAGCTGGGATAACTTCGAGCACTAAAGCACAGGCTCCAGCTTTTTCGAGTGCTATCGCATCATCAAGAAGTTTTTGAGCTTCATCACCGCGACCTTGCACCACATATCCACCGAATTGGTTGACCGATTGAGGAGTGAGGCCGAGATGTCCGATGACTGGAATTCCATATGCGACAAGTGCTTCAACTTGTGGAATTACAAATGAGCCACCCTCAAGTTTGACTGCATGTGCGCCACCTTCTTTGATAAAACGCACACTGGTAGCCACCGCTTGTTCAACTGATTCCTGATACGTGCCGAAAGGAAGGTCGGCAACAACCAATGCGCGCTTTGATCCACGAACTACGGCCTTCACTAAAGGCAACATGTCATCAGTGGTTACAGGGATTGTCGAATCAAATCCAAAAACCACCATCGCAGCGGAATCGCCGACGAGCAATACAGGAAAACCTGCATCATCAAAAAGGCCTGCCGTCATTGCGTCGTAGCAGGTGATCATGGGCCATTTTTCGCCACGGACTTTTGCGGCGGTGAGATCTTTGATCGAAACGCGGTGGTCAGCTGATCCATCGCGAAGTTCGCGAGGTAAAAATAAAGCAGTCATTGCACATATCTCCAGTCTCGAGTCCACATGGGTACCCGGATGAGAGAAGTGTGGCAGAGGTTGCTTGTTACCTGCGCGTTTGGTCGAGAAAAAGTGAGTTACTGCTCTCGCCAGCCGTTAGTAATTGGCAGTCGACGGTCACGCCCAAATGCCCGGTTTGAAATCTTGGTGCCTGGTGGATATTGGCGGCGCTTGTATTCGGCGCGGTCAACAAGTTTGAGAACGCGATCCACGAGTTCGACGTCGAAACCGGAAGCGATGAGAGCATCACGACCCAAATCTTGTTCAACGTAGGCATCCAAGAGTCGGTCGAGTATGTCGTAGTCCGGAAGCGAGTCCGTATCTTTTTGACCAGGTCGCAATTCGGCGCTTGGTTCTTTGTCAATGGAGTTTTGGGGAATCGGTGGAGTTTGTCCGAGTGCTACGGCTTGGGCATTACGCCAACGAGCCATCTCCCAGACAATAGTTTTTGGAACATCTTTGATCGGGGCGAATCCGCCGACCGCATCGCCGTAAATCGTTGAGTAACCAACAGCGAGTTCGCTCTTATTTCCGGTAGCCAAAACCAAATGGCCCTCGGTGTTGCTGATGGCCATCAAGGTAATTCCTCGGGCACGCGCTTGGAGATTCTCAGCTGCGAGACCTGAAAGAGTCAATTCGTTTTCGAATGCGGTGACAAAAGGTGCGATGGCGACTGTTCGAATGTTGATACCCAACCGATTAGCAAGATCATGTGCATCACTTCGTGAATGGTCCGAAGAATGAACTGAAGGCATCGAAACACCAAACACATTTTCACTGCCAAGTCCATCAACAGCGATAGCTGCAACAAGTGCAGAATCGATTCCGCCAGACAATCCAAGAATTACTGATTTGAATCCGTTTTTCATCACGTAATCTCGCAGTCCAACAACACATGCGTTGTATTGCGTGTGAATGTCAGAAGTGGCCGTCGCGATTCCAGGTCGTAGTGGGCGATACGGAGTGCACGGCCATGGTGTGATGACTGAAACTTCGGTGCCATCTCGAAGGGTCGATTGCGCAGGTGCTGCTGGTAGATCCAAGTCCACCATCATCAAACCTTCTTCAAAGAGTGGTGCGCGCGCAATGAGTTGACCCGTGCTGTCAACGACCATGGAGTCACCATCGAAAACCAATTCGTCCTGGCCGCCAACCATGTTGATGTAAGCCACTGCGGTCTGTGCTTCCAACGCACGCTTTTGCACTAAAGCCAGACGGCTGTCATCTTTGTTTACTTCGAATGGTGAGCCATTGATTACGAGGAGTAGGCCAGCTCCATGTTGGGAGACGCGAGCCACAGGACCACCGTCTTGCCAAAGGTCTTCACAGATCGCCAAGGCGATATCAATCCCACCCACGCGAATCACACAAGGTTCAGTGCCACCAACGAAATAGCGGAACTCGTCAAAAACTCCGTAGTTCGGGAGGTGATGTTTTGCATAACGCGCAACAACTTTGCCGGCATGGATCACACTGGCGGCATTCAGTGGTTTGCCTTGTGGAGTTCCTAGAGTGCTCGCGCCTTCTGGTTGGTCCAACGTATCGAGGTAACCAACCACAACCACGAGGTCGCCAAGATCTTCAGCTGCCAAACGCTCTGCCAGTGTGGTCATGGCGCTTTTACTGGCCTCTTGAAATGAGCGGCGCAGTGCTAAATCTTCGATGGGATAGCCGGTAATCACCATCTCGGGAAAAGCGACCACATGTGTGGCTGAAGCGCCGGCCTTGTGACACCACGAGACGACTTTTTCGATATTGCCAGCGATATCGCCCACTACGGGGTTGATTTGGGCTAAACCGAGTCGAAGTTGAGGCATGGCTCAAGACTACTGAGGGCGTGGGGAAATTCGTTGGCCAAGCAGCGATTGCGACACATGGCTGTAACACAAAGGGGGCACGATTAGCCAACTGTCGAGCAAAGGATCCAAGATGGATAAGCAAACAGAGTTCGTATTACGCAGCATCGAAGAGCGCGACATTCGCTTTGTGCGTTTGTGGTTCACCGATGTTCTAGGAACCCTCAAGTCCGTTGCCATTGCACCCGCCGAACTCGAGGGCGCCTTCGAAGAAGGTTTGGGATTCGATGGTTCAGCGATCCAAGGTTTTGCGCGTGTGCATGAAGCTGACATGTTGGCGATGCCAGACCCATCGACATTTCAAGTTTTGCCATGGCGCGGTGAAGTGAATGCGGTCGCACGTATTTTCTGCGACATCCAGATGCCTGATGGCACACCTTCATTTGCTGATCCACGATATGTGTTGAAGCGTGCGCTAAGTAAAGCCGCTGACATGGGATTCACTTTCTACACACATCCTGAAATTGAGTTTTTCCTTTTTAAGAATCAGCCAGAACCAAATGAAATTCCAGTTCCAATCGATTCAGTTGGCTACTTCGATCATTCACCGCGCGGTATTGGTCACGATTTCCGACGCCAAGCAATCACCATGCTTGAAGCGATGGGAATCAGTGTTGAATTTAGTCACCACGAAGGCGCACCTGGACAGCAGGAAATCGATCTGCGTTATGCAGATGCATTAACGACTGCTGACAACATCATGAC
>JBEBBR010000031.1:0-6964 GCA_041158285.1 Actinomycetota bacterium | reverse complement strand
GGGCGCTTAGGTGCAGGACATTCACTCAATTCACTTCAAGCGATCGTGGATTTCAATCTCAACCATGCCGACAAAGAACTGCAGCACTTTGGTCAAGAGCATTTTGATTTAGCAGTTAAAGCCCTCGGAAAGAAGTCTGAGAAATATCAAGAAATTCGCGCTCGAAATCTTGCGTGGGCAGTCAATGAGTGCTTCTCCCCTGCCTTCGAAAAGCACGATCTATTAATCAGTTCAATATATGGGCCAGCATGGAAAAGTGACTTGGTTCTTGGTGATCATTACTTAGGAGGTGCGGCAACTTCGCCAGCAGCAATTGCTGGCTATCCGCTACTCACGATTCCAATGGGACTTGTCGATGGGCTGCCAGTTGGATTAGGAATTTCCGGTCCAGCTAATTCTGAGCCACAGATGTTGGCTTTGGCTGCTGCTCTCGAACCGCTTCTGGGCTGCACTCCTGCAGACGGATTTGCACCACAGTTTGTTGGACCAGAACGAGGCTGAGTTTTCAACTTCAAAAGCTCCTGCAGCTTTTGTGTGTAGCAGTGCAATACGGTGACCATATGCGAACCCAGCAACGCGCCTATGTTCTCTTGATTCTCTCGATGATTTCTTGGGGTTTTTCAAATCCATTTTCAGACATTGCAATGGAGCACTTCCTCCCTACTCATATGCTCCTAGTTGAAGTGGGTGCCGGCGCTCTGGTGCTTACGGCAATCGCATTGCTGCGACGCAGACCATTGAAGTTTTCATGGAAATGGGCTCTCATTCTCGGAGCTCTCGAACCAGGTCTCACATATTTCTTTGGCAATGTTGGCTACGCCAGTGGCACAGTGGTAACTGGACTCATCATTATGAGTTCAGAAGTTTTGATGCTTGCGCTTTTGGGACGCTTGATTCTTCAAGAAAAAATTAAGCGAATAGAGGCTGCAGCTATTGCCCTCGGATTCACAGGTGCTGTGCTTGTGGGATGGGCTGCATCGCAAGCAGGACTTGGAGATATCTGGAGTGGATTGGCTTTTGCCATGGCAGCACTCTGCGCAGCTGGCTATGCCATTGCGGTTCGCTTCTTCACACTCAAAAATCCAACTACAGACATCTTCGCAATTACGTGGGGACAAACTCTTGTGGCAGTCGCGTTGGGCTGTATCGCGCTCCCATTCACCACCAACTTCGCTGACACTTCAGCAGTTCTGGTTGCCTTACCAACTGAAGCGTGGTTGGCAGCGATCGGTGCGGGAGTGTTCGGAGTGGCAATTCCATTTTTGCTTTTTGCGGAAGCCGCGCGTCACGTCCCGGCACGTCATGCAGCAATTTCGCTCAACATCATTCCCGTCGTTGGAATCACATTTGGCGCATTCCTTGGACGTGGATTACCAACCGCCTTGCAATATGCAGGTGGAGTTCTGGTGTTGATTTCTCTCTTCGCTTTAACTTTGGTTGCAGACGAAGAGAAAATCTCTCACTAAGTTTCGCTATCGACCATCAACAGGATTCGCAGCAGAACCTTCAGTCACAAGTAAAAGAATCACACTGTCTTTATTGATGCCCAGGTGATGTCGCACTTCGGCCGATCGATCTCCAACAAAAAGTTTGCGGGCGGCGGCAAGACCTGCTGCACCACAGGGGCCAGCTTGAACTCCGAGATCTGCTAAATCACGAGCAGCGCGAAGATCTTCATCGTCAGTCACCGCCACGGCGCCATCGATGCCATGAAGAATGTATGGCCAAGCAAGTTCGGATGGTGTCCCACAGTTGAGACCAGCCATCACAGTCACACCGGTCTCAACGGTGACTGCCTGCTGTGCATTCAAACTCGGTGCAATACAAGCAGCTTCAGTTGGTTCGACACTCACTACCGCAGTGCCTGATGGAAACGATCGGTAATGGCTGAGTGCGGATTGAAGAAGCGATCCAACGCCTGTAGGAATCAACGCAAGGTTCACTGACAAGTTTTGCTGCGAAAGTTCATGATCGACTTCAGCAAACAAAGTGGCATAGCCTTCAACGATCCAGTTCGGAATCTCTTCGTATCCTGCCCATGCTGTGTCTTGGACCAAGATTTCGGAGTCAGATTTAATGGACTGAGCAGCAGCCGCAACGGTCTCGTCATAATTGCCTTGCAACTCAATGACTTCTGCACCTTCATCGCGAATCGCTTGAATTGCACTCGGATGAACACCTTCAGGGGTGTAGATGCGGGCACGATGTCCGAGCATTTTGCTGAACTTTGCTACTGCTCGACCATGATTTCCATCAGTTGCCGTAACAATCGTTTTTGTCTGACCATCTGAATGCAATTGCAGAGCTTTATGAATCGCCCACGAAGCTCCTAAGCCTTTGAAGGCTGGAAGTCCCAGTCGCGAAGATTCATCTTTCGCGAACACGTGCCCCACTCCAAATTCGACAGCAAGTTCAGGTAGCGAAACGAGTGGAGTTGGTGCGTAGCCTGGAAGTGTTCGATGAAATTCGATCGCGGCATCTGAAGGTGCTGTACATGACCAATCAACATCACGATGATGGGCAAACCATTCGACTGTCATTGCGTTCCACCAAGTGGTAGAAGTGTCTTAACGATGTCTATGTAATAGTTGACACCAACATCAAGCACTTTGTCATTGAAGTCGTAATCGCGACTATGTAAAGGCGTGCCACCTTCTTGTGGCGTACTACCAATTCCTAGGAAACTGAAATTCGCAGGTATATGTTTTGCAAACTGACCAAAATCTTCACTGCCCGCCCAGGCAGGGCAGTTGGGATTTACATGTGCCTCATCGGCAACTTTAAAAGCTGATGAAATTGCAATCTCTGTACAGTCGGCATCGTTGACGGTTGGGGCAAACTCGTGTGTGTAAATCACTTCGCTTGTTGCCCCATATGCAGAACAAATATTCTCAACCAACTCGCGCATCCGGCGTTCGATGAGTTCCTGCACTTCTGGATTGAAACTGCGGGTGTCACCTTTGATGATGACGTTGCTTGGAATCGCATTGCGCGCACCATCAGTGATGAATTCAGTACACGAAACAACAGCTACATCTGCTGGAGAAACGCTTCGACTAACGATTGTTTGAAGTGCTCCAACAATTTCGGCACCAATCAAAATCGGATCTACAACAGCCTCAGGTCGAGATGCGTGACCGCCACGACCATGAATATGGATTTCGAAGAGATCTTCACTCGCCATGATGGCGCCGGCTTTCGTATGAAGTGCACCCGCCGGAATCCCATGAAGGTTATGTAATCCAAATAAGGAGTCGATCGGGTATTTTTCGAAAAGACCCGCTTCAATCATTGATTGTGCACCATGTCCAGGTTATTCGGCTGGTTGAAAAATGAAATGAACGGTTCCAGAAAAATCTCGTGAATCGGCTAGTTGCGCAGCTGCGCCGATTGCCATAGCCATGTGACCATCATGTCCACATGCATGCATGGACTGTGGCTGTTCACTTGTCCACGGCTTACCTGTGGCTTCTGCGATGGCAAGGCCATCCATGTCTGCTCGGATGCCAATTGCTCGACCTTCGCCATGCGTCAATGTCGCGACGAATCCGCCACCAATGTCATCACTTAATTTCAGCCCGAGGTCATGAAGTACGTCTCGTAGATATGCAACTGTGCGCGGAAGTTCGAAACCCACCTCGGCACGCTTGTGGAGCTCACGACGCCATTCGATTACCTGATCCACTGAATTCATGTATCAATTCCAGTCTGTGCGCAATCTCTGTGCAATAGATGTGGAAAAACCTCGTGCATTTGCGCGATTTCTTGCAAGATTATTGCGTTTGAGTGGCATTTTGGAGCAAAGTAGCGGTGTGCAGATTGAAATTGATGCGGTTGACCTTGAAATCTTGGATTGGCTCCAGCGAGATGCGACCCTGGGACAAGCAGTCATCGGAAATCGTGTTGGGCTTTCGGCTGCTGCTGTAAATCGTCGGATCACGCGGATGACCAATGCTGGTTTGATTGTGCGCACAACGGCTGTTCTTGATCCCGAACTTCTTGGCCATGGCATCACCCTGATTGTGCAAATCGAAGTTGAAAGTGAACAGCCTGAGGCTTTGCACATGACAGAAGCCACATTCACATCCGACATTCACATACAGCAGTGTTATTACGTGACAGGCGAAGCAGATTTCATACTTGTGGTCACAGTCCGCAGCATGAACGAATACTCAGAACTAACGAAAAAGCTATTCTTCGCTAATAACAATGTGAGAAAATTCAAAACCTACGTTGTTATGCAACGTGCCAAAGTGGGACTCACAGTTCCACTCAGCAAAGAATAATGAGGACAAATGAAAATCGGATATGTAGTTCTTTACGTTAATGACCCTGCCGCTTGCCTTAATTTTTGGGTTGACAAAGTAGGTATGGTTGAAAAATCTCGTAAACAAGCAGGTGAATTCTCGATTGTAAAAGTTGGATTTGCTGATCAAGATGCCTCATTTGAACTCGTTCCACTTGAACTCATGAAAGACAATCCAAGTGGCCTTGATCTTGCAACACCATCAATCGCATTCAATGTCTCTGATCTTGAATCAGCGCATGCCAAACTCATTGCAAATGGTGTGCAGGCGATTGAACCTGGCAATCACACCGGAATTCCATCGTTTGCTTTTTCTGACAACGAAGGCCGCTGGTTCGCCGTCATTTCAGAATAACTCAACCGTGAACTAATCGCGGCAAAGGTTTAGTCTGTTATTCCAAAGCGCTCGTGAAGTTTGCGAAGTGGAGCTGGCGCCCACCAGTTGTAACGACCGGCAATTCGCATCAACGCAGGAACCAGCAATCCTCGAACTACTGTCGCATCCAGCAAAATAGCGAATGCAATACCAAAGCCAAGCATCTTGATACTCGTGACAGAACTTGTAAGGAAAGCGGCGAACACAACTGCGAGCAAAGCTGCGGCAGCGGAAATGATTCGACCAGAGCGCTGTAAACCTAGAGCTACAGATTCTGTAGTTTCGCTACCTGCATCATGTTCTTCTTTAATCCGAGACAAAAGAAAAACTTCATAGTCCATGGACAAACCAAATGTCACGATCGTGATCAGAACAAGAGTCGACGTGTCCAAAGTATTTGTAACGGTGTATTCGCCAGTCAACCATTGAAGATTTCCATTTTGGAACATCCAGGTAAGAACGCCCATAGTCGAACCCAAACTTAAAACGTTCAGCACAATCGCCTTGATCGGAAGTAGAACACTTCCTGTAAAGAGGAACAGTAAAATCAAAGTTGCCACTGCAACCCAAAGCAATGCCCAGCCAAGTCGATTCCCGATACCCCTTTGGGAGTCTGTGAAGTCTGCAGAAACTCCACCGATCAAAGTTCCTTGAGGAGATGATGACATTTCGCGCAAATCTGTTATCAGATCTTGCGCGGCAATTGAACGGCTTTGCACATCACCAATTACACGCAGCCGAGTCATTCCTGCTGCTTCGAGAGTAGTGCCTGGCCAACCCATTTCCGGGGTGAGTGAAAGCAATTGACCTTTGGTGATAATTCCAGCCGGTGTTTCAACACGAATGATTTCTTCATGGAGAGAAACATCACTCGCGAATTTCGTGATCGCAGATTCTGATGTTCCAGCAGGGATAATGATTTCTATTGGAGCAGACTCATTGGAGTCGAATTCATCTCTGAACAACTGTGAGGTTTTAGAAGCCTCGCTAGAAGCAGGCAGAACTCGATCATCCACCTGCGAGAACTGCGCTGTTAAGGACGGTGTAGCTAACGAGATAAGAACGATCAAAACTGAAACAGTAGTGACAATCGGTCGTTTCATAACGTTTCGAGCAATAGTCGCCCATGCCCCATCATCACCAGGTGCGAGATTGCCACGACGGATCTTGAACTTATCGATTTTGTGACCGAGTAAGTACAGAGCAGCAGGTAATGGGATGAGGGCACCTAAAACTGCAGTCATACAAACCGCTACGCCAGCATAGGCAAATGATTTTAAGAATGATTGTGGGAAAACAATCATTGAACCTAAAGTCAATGCGACTGTTAATCCTGAAACCATCACAGTCTTACCTGCAGTTTTAAGTGTGGTTCGGATTGAATCTGCGACATCACGTCCGCGGGCTAGTTCTTCCCTGAATCGATTAACGATGAGCAGCGCGTAGTCGATACCAAGACCTAGCCCAAGTCCAGTAATCAAATTGAGGGCAAAAACGCTTACTTCGGTAAAGAGTGAGACTGCCCAAATTCCAAATAGCGCGCCACCAATTGCACTGATACCAACCATCAGTGGCATGCCAGCGGCAATTGCGGTTCCGAAAACGATGAGAAGCAAAATCAAAGTCAAAGGTATAGAAATGAACTCAGCAAAAGTTATGTCTTGGGTGATTTGGGTATTGATAGCCGTGTAGATAGCACCAGTGCCACCAATATAGATCTCGACATCATCTTGTATAGCTGGAGTTGATTCGATAATTTGCTTTGAAACTGCATTCTTTATGTCGAGAGTTTCACCCTCAAGATAAACAAAAACCAAGGCCAGTGAGCCATCGTGGCTTTTAAGGTTTGAGGATTTGTTGAGAGACCAGTAGGAATCAATTTTTGCGACACCCTCGGTTTTCAACAGATCTGAGATAACATCATTCGCAGCCTGCGTGACAGCGGGTTTATCAACGCTGTCTTTGACATCAATCTGGCCGATCGCCAACGTGAGATGTGGTTCGGTGATCTGAAAAGTGTCCTCGAGGATTGTGACTACGCGAGCACTCTCACTGGAACTGTCACCATATCCGCCACCCGACATTCGAGGAATTACAGCAGCCCCGACAGCTGCAGCAGTGGTAAAAACCGCTGCGCACATCACTAATACCAAAACTGAACGGTTAACGATGAGTGTCGCTATACGGTCGAACATCAATCTCCTTGAATGCAGTACCTCTCACAAGACAAGATCAAAACTTGTCGTGCAAATCCCCGACTTATTGTCTCTCGACTGTCAGCT
>JBEBBR010000030.1:0-6231 GCA_041158285.1 Actinomycetota bacterium | reverse complement strand
CCAAGTTCCGAACGCTTCGTGAGCGGCAGAAACTGCTGCCAAACCTTCTTCGACCGTTGCGTCTGCAACCTGACCGAGGGCACGCGAAGTCGCAGGGTCCATCACATCAAATTGGCTTGAGCCTTTCAGCCACTCGCCGTTAATTAACATTCCAGATGGAAATTTCACGTTGGACATACCTCTCCTGACCTCGTTGTCGGTGACAGGGTACAACTCGAGGCTCAGGGCTGAGAGAATGCACCCCTCTGAAAGGTATTTTGTGGCGCCGCGTAATTTGATCAATCTTGAAAACGTGTCTTTGTCCTACGGCAAAGGTGCGATTCTCGATCACGTATCCCTCGGCCTTTCTGAAGGTGCCCGCATCGGCATTGTTGGCCGCAATGGTGGCGGCAAATCGTCGTTGATCAAGATTATGTCCGGCAGCGAAACCCCTAATGATGGCCGTGTTTCACGTTCAAACGACCTCCATCTCGGCACCTTGTCACAGATAGACCAGGCAGACCCACAATCCACTGTGCGAGATGTGGTTCTTGGCGATCAGGCAGACCACGAATGGGCTACAAATGCGCGAGCTCGCGATGTGCTGACTGGGTTGTTTGGTGGGTTTGGCGAAGAAATTCTGACTCGCACTATGGGACCGCTCTCTGGTGGTGAACGTCGTCGCGTGGCGCTAGCAAAGCTTCTCATCACGGACCTTGATGTTCTGCTGCTCGACGAACCTACAAACCATTTGGATGTTGAAGCTGTCGCATGGCTTGCCGCTCATCTTCGCAGTCGTCGTGGAATGGCACTCGCGGTTGTGACTCACGACCGCTGGTTCCTTGACGAAGTAAGTGATCGCACCTGGGAAGTTGTCGATGGCAATGTCGAGGAGTATGACGGTGGATATTCCGCATACGTTCTCGCCAAAGCAGAGCGAATGCGGCAGGCCTCATCCGAAGAGCAGCGTCGCAACAATTTGATTCGTAAAGAGCTGGCCTGGCTTCGACGCGGTGCACCAGCGCGAACCACGAAACCAAAGTTTCGCGTTGATGCAGCAAACGAACTCATCACAAACGAACCCGCTCCCCGCGACAATGTCGAACTTCTTGCATTCGCGAATGCACGCCTCGGTAAAACCGTGTACGAATTACACGATGCAGAAATTTCAGTCGGCGATCGCGTACTCCTAAATCGCATTGATTGGAACATTGGACCAGGTGCACGTATCGGTCTGGTCGGAGTTAACGGAGCTGGCAAAACCACTTTGCTTCGCATCCTCACCCAACAACTTAAGCCAACTGCAGGTCGACTCGTCACCGGAACGACCGTAAAACCTGCTTTCCTGTCCCAGCACCTTGAAGAACTCAAACCACATCTGCGAGTACTCGAAGCTGTGCAAGACATTGCACAGCATGTTGAAATCGGAAAAGGTCGCACTCTCAGTGCATCTCAATTGTGTGAACGACTTGGTTTTGGCGCTGACGCGCAATGGACACCTGTAGGTGATCTCTCCGGTGGTGAACGTCGTCGATTGCAACTCACTCGCCTACTTATGGGTGGACCAAACGTGTTGATTCTCGATGAGCCTACAAATGACTTCGATGTTGAGACGCTTGCTGCGTTAGAAGATTTGCTAGACAGTTTTGCGGGCACCTTGCTTGTGGTTTCACACGATCGATATTTCTTAGAGCGAGTGTGTGACACGTTCATCGGCGTGATGGGTGATGGATCGATTCGTGAACTACCTCGTGGAATCGATGAATACCTCACGTTGCGTAAAGCACAGTCTGATTCCGCAACTGCGCCTTCGATGTCAACCTCATCAACTGCTGGCAATACGAAGGAGACATTGTCTGCTGCCGATGAACGGGCAATCAAGAAAGATTTGCAGCGCATCGAACGCAGCATCGCCAAGATTGACGAAAAAGTCAGTGAAGTTCATTCGAAAATGGCTGCCGCCGCAACCGACTTTGCACGCATCGCGGAACTTGATCACGAGCTACGCGAACTCAAAACCGAGCAGTCATCACTCGAAGAACAATGGCTCACCGTCAGCGCACAGTTGGAAAACTGATGTTCGCACAGCTCAAGGATTTTAAGGCTCCCATCGTTGCTGGCATTGTCGCAACAGTCACGGGAACACTCGCATCTACAGGCATTGTTCTCACCGGCTTAGCAGCCGTTGGCGCCACAGCAAGCCAAGCCGCCTCAGGCATCTGTTTCATGCTCATCACCTACGGGCTGCTTTCGATGGCGCTGAGTTGGCGGTATCGAATGCCAATTTCAATTGTGTGGAGCACACCTGGTGCGGCCCTACTCGCATCTGCAGCTTCCCTGAATATTGGCTTTGCATCTGCAGTTGGCGCATTCATCGTGTGTGGCATTTTGCTTTCACTGACCGGACTGTGGCCAGCTCTTGGACGATTGGTTTCCTCAATCCCCCGCTCGCTAGCGAGTGCCATGCTCGCTGGTGTCATTTTTAGTTTTTGTATCTCACCATTTCTCGCAATCGTCGACTATCCCGCTGTTGCAATTCCAGTCATCATCACCTGGGTCGTGATGTATCGACTTGCACCAATTTGGGCAGCTCCAAGTGCAATCGTTTTAGCTTTCATTTTGATCGTCACAACAATCGGTGTTGATACTGGTTCTCAATCCTTAGCTCCAACTTTGGAATTTATGACGCCTCAATTTGATGTTCAAGCAATGATCAGCATCGCGATACCGCTCTACATCGTCACCATGGCAAGTCAGAACGTTCCTGGTATCGCCATCATGAAGAATTTCGGTTACGAGATTCCGTTTAAGCCAACTCTGCTGTGGACCGGTTTCGTGACTTCGCTATCCGCATTCTTTGGTGGCTACGCCCAGAATCTTGCCGCCATCACTGCAGCACTCAATGCTGATGAACATGCACACAAAGATCCTGCGAGACGATGGGTTGCAAGTTTCTCCGGTGGTATCGCTTATCTGCTCGTAGCACTCGCAGCATCGGCAACAGTTGCCCTTGTCTTAGCAACACCGAGAGAGCTTCTGCTCGCAGCTGCAGGACTTGCACTTATGGGAACGCTTGCAAACGCTCTCGGCACAGCCATGGAAACTCTCAGCGAGAGAATTCCAGCGTTGATTACATTCCTCATCACTGCATCCGGAATTGTGTTATTCGATATCGGATCGGCTTTTTGGGCGTTAGTTATCGGACTTGCAACATTGAAAGTGTTGCAATTCAAACGCTGATCACTCAGTTGGTTCTGGGTCGTCGAGTCGGCCCGCATGCGCTGTAGCGGTTGGGTCTTTGCGAACTTTGATAAAGCTCGCAACAGTTGAGATCACAAGCACCGCCGCGATGACACCGAGACTGAGTCCAATAGAGATTTTCGGAACATTGATTCCTTGATCGATGAGGTATGGCATTTCGTGGAGATATGTCATGATCAGTTTGACACCGATGAACATGAGAATGATCGACAAGCCAAGCGAAAGGTAAACCAGTTTGTCCAACAATCCCTTAAGCAGGAAGTAGAGCGCGCGAAGACCAAGCAATGCAAATGCATTCGCAGTGAACACTAGGAATGGTTCTTCGGTAACACCGAATGTTGCTGGGATTGAATCGAGTGCGAACAGAAGATCTGTACTAGCGATCGCAATCATCACCAGGAAGAGCGGGGTTGCAATGCGTTTTCCATTTTGTTTGATGAAAGTTTTGTCACCATGAAATTCGTCGGTGACGTTGACGAACTTGCGCACAACTTTGATTAAACCATTGTCGGATGGATCTGGATCTTCATCCCAATGTTGGAAAAGTTTGACACCGGTCCAAATCAAGATTGCACCGAAGATGACGAAGGTGAATGCGAAAGCTTGAAGGGCCGCTGCACCGAGAGCAATGAAAACTCCGCGCATCACAAGCGCGAGCATCACACCAAACAACAAAATTCGCTGGTGATAGATGCTAGGCACTGCAAACTGCGCCAAGATGATGACAAAGACAAACAGGTTGTCGACCGACAGAGACTTCTCGACGAGGTAGGCCGCGAAATACTCGGTTCCGAATTGGCTGCCATATGAAGTCCAAACGAAGGCGCCAAAAGCGATGGCCACCGCGATGTAAAACACTGACCACAAGGCTGCTTCTTTGAACATCACATCGTGAGGTTTGCGACTGACAGTGAGGAAATCAATCAAGATCAGTCCCCCGATGATGACAGAGGTAATGATCCACAGGCCTGTTGAAACGTCGAGTAGTTGAGTCATGGGAATAACGTAACCCAAAGGTTGCGTAATTGCCTGTTGAAAGCTGAGCGACGAAAAAGTAAAAAGATGAGTGAGCCGATAAGCCGGGTTCTGTCCAACCCGGGGGATGGGTTGTGGCGAACATCTATCTAGCGACCGTGTTGCCACGATCGTCAAGCGGTCTACCCGGAAACTCGAGCGAGCAGCCCTCCCCTGACCGAAGTCAGTGCATTTCCGCAGAAGTACGAGACTCCCTTTTGACCTTGCTTCAGGTGGGGTTTACCTAGCCGCCGTAGTCACCTATGACGCTGGTGGTCTCTTACACCACCGTTTCACCCTTACCAATCGAAATTGGCGGTTTATTTTCTGTGGCACTTTCCCGCGGATCACTCCGGGTGGGTGTTACCCACCACCTTGCTGTGTGAAGCCCGGACTTTCCTCAGCTTTCGCTGCGATCGCCTAGCTCACTCATCTAGGCGTCAGATTACGTGGTTAGAGGCATTTCTGGAAATTTACTTACGGAGTGGGCGAACACCTTTGAACCGTCAAGCGGAGAACCTGCGAAAATATACTCATGCTGATTCTCCTGCCGCCGTCAGAAGGCAAGACATCCGCTTCTAGTAATCAGCCTTTCGAACTCTCCCATCTCAGCTTCCCCGAACTTTCTGTGGCACGTGAAAAAGTCTTGGCGAAACTCATCAGCCTCTCTAAAAAACCAGCAACTGCACGAACCGCTCTCAAACTGTCTCCACATCAGAATTTTGAGTTAGAACGAAACGTCAGCCTTCGCACCGCATTCGCTGCACCTGCTCGCGAGATTTACTCCGGAGTGCTTTACGAAGCGATGGGTTTGAAAAACTTCACAGATCCTCAACTGAAAAGAGCTCAGCAACGTGTACTGATTACTTCTTCTCTTTTCGGTTTTGTTCGACCGAATGATGAAATTCCTGCATACCGACTCTCTGGTGACTCACCACTGCCAGTCCTCGGATCGCCGGCAAATCACTGGAAAAAACATTTAAGTCCAGTAGTCAATCAATTAGGTGCCAACTTCATTGTCGATATGCGCTCAGGCACGTACACGAAATTTTGGACACCAAATCCCAAGCAAGCCGCTGCAGCTGTAACGATCAAGATCATGCAAGAAGTCGGAACTGGATCTGCAAAAAAGAGACTTGCGGTGACGCATTTCAACAAAGCGACCAAAGGTCGCATCGCAAAATTCCTAGCAACAACAACCAAAATCATTACAGACACTGAGACTTTAATTCGCGAACTCAATGCACAAGGTTGGAAAACCGAATTAGTCGAGACACCTGCCGGCAAACCCGACATTCTCGAAGTATTAATTACTGAAATTTAGAACGGATAGTCGCGGATGATTTCGCCGCTATGTCCACGTTCAACCGCATCCAATGATTCATTACACAAAGCATCTGCAAGTTTGTTGAGATCCCGCGGAACCCACGTGTAGCTCAATTGGTGCGATGGAAGAATCTTGTTCGCGATCAAAGCAAGTTCGCGCATATCTGGATGTTTGATCTTCCAACGACCTGACATTTGCTCGACAACTAGTTTGGAATCAAGTCGCACTTCGACAATCGCCGATGGTTCAACATTCTTCACAACAGTAAGTCCCGCAATGAGACCGCTGTATTCAGCAACGTTGTTGGTGGCAATTCCAAGATGTCCAGCACGTTCTGCAATAACCGTTTGCGATTCCACATGGATTACTACTGCACCATATGCAGCTGGTCCTGGGTTGCCGCGGGAACCGCCATCTGCGAGCACATAAAACTGAGGCGACATTTAGAGACCAGAATCTGCTGTTCGCACCAAGATTGCACGGCATTCTTCACAGCGCAAAAGTTCCTGCGGAGAAGCGGCGCGAGCAGCTGCCATCGCGACGGGATTTAGTTGAATACGGCAGCCATCGCATCGAGCCTGATGAAGTTTGGCTGCACCAATGCCACCATTGTCAGCACGAAGTTTTTCGTAAAGTTTCAAAAGATCTGC
>JBEBBR010000029.1:0-2556 GCA_041158285.1 Actinomycetota bacterium | reverse complement strand
GTTCGGTGATGTGTTCACGAACCACACCTTCGAGTTCAAGTTTCAGCGGAGCGGCATAAGCGCTCAAACGCTCGTAATCGGCGGAAGACAGGTCGATTGTGAAGGAATTTGGCACCACAGTGCGACCTGCGCCCACAATGACAGCGCGGTCGTCGACCTCAGAAGCCAAGGCTGAAGCGATTTCGACTGGCTGAACCTCGGCTGCGAAAGCCTTCGCAAAAGCGCCGTTGACCAACCGATCTACACGCTGTTCGAAGCGATCGAGAATTCCCACGAAAACCACCTTTTCTAACCCGCTCATCGTAATCCTCAGACCCAAGATGCGAGGTCATAGTGCGACACGGCAGGATTGCATTGTTATGACTGTGACTCAGACGCAATCAACCGATGTTTTGGTAGTTGGAGCTGGCCCTGCCGGCTCTTCTGCAGCGACGTGGGCTGCTCGATTCGGTCGGGATGTGATCTTGGCGGATTCCGCTGAGTTTCCACGTGACAAACCCTGCGGCGACGGACTGACTCCTCGCGCGATTGCAGAATTGAATCGCCTCGGGCTCACCGACTGGATGCGCGAGCGCCCACGGAATATGGGTTTGCGGGCGTCTGGCTTTGGTCAAACCCTGCTGCTTCCATGGACCAGTCATTCATTTCCTAATTACGGAAGTGCCGCACCGCGAATGATTCTTGATGCAGCGATTCGCGACGTTGCATTACAAGCTGGCGTGCGCCCACTCTCCGGTGCGCAGGCTGTTGATGTTGAACGAAATGGCGATCGAATTTCCGCAGTGATTTTCAAAACTGGATCCGAAACGATTCGCGTTAAGGCCAACACTGTGATTGTTGCTGACGGTGCAAAATCTCAATTGGGTCGAGTACTTGGTCGAGTGTGGCATCGCGATACTGCCTACGGTGTTGCTGCCCGCGGATACATCAAGAGTGAACGTAGCGACGATTCTTGGATCTCATCACATCTCGAACTTCGCGGTCGAGACAACGAACTTCTGTCTGGTTACGGCTGGATATTCCCATTAGGTGATGGCACTGTAAATATCGGTGTTGGCACTCTTGCAACATCCAAGCGACCTGCGGATATCAATCTTCGCCAACTGATGGATTTCTATGCCGATGGTCAACGCAAAGAATGGAAACTCGAAGGACCAGTTCAAAAACCTTGGTCTGCACTTCTTCCAATGGGTGGTGCAGTAAGTGGAGTTGCGGGACCTAACTGGGTTTTAGTTGGTGATGCCGCGGGTTGCGTCAATCCACTGAATGGCGAAGGTATCGATTACGGCTTAGAAACCGGACGACTTGCTGCCGAATACATCAATGATGGGTCACCAGATTTCAGTGCAGATTGGCCAGAAATCTTGCGTCACCACTATGGGTTGCCATTTTCTGCAGCTCGCAGATTAGCTGCATTATTAACAGTTCCAGGACTCTTGCCAGTTGCTGGACCAATCGGAATGCGTTCTCGATGGTTGATGGAAATCGCATTACGCGTCATGGGAAATCTGATTACTAACGAAGACACAGATGCACTTGCACGTATTTGGCGAAGTGTTGGTCGCGCATCACTTGCAATGGATCAACGCAAACCTTTTAGTTAAGAATCTTTTTGTTCGCGATTCTGTCTACTTCGCGCAACAGCTCGTTTAATACTTTGCTGTGATTGCCGAGCGATAAATCCAAGTGTTCCAATTACCAAAACCGCAGAAGTTCCAGAGTGGCTGAGGAATGAGTTCCCGGCGAACATAAAAATCGCGGCCATACTCGTGACACCAACTGTGAAAATAACAAGTCGCGGTCGTCCTGCTAGTTCTGGATGTCGCCAATGGTCAGGCAAATGAATTGCCCACATTGTCGCGACGATCGTTGTGCAAATTCCTAAAGCAAATCCTGCGAGTAGATCAGATACCCAGTGAGTATCACGTAACCAACTACTAATGAAAGTTACAAAACTAATCATTCCGGTAATGACAGTGATGTGAGTTGCATAAGGACGATAACGCGGGCGAGCTGAGTAAGCAGCAAGAACCATCAACGTAGATGCTGCCGCGATATTCGTTGCATGTCCTGATGGGAATGCGCCAAGGTCAGCCAAGTCACCGAAATCAGTGTTGAAGACACCTGGGTTGTCAGTGCGGCGGGGGAATCCGCGAAGTGTGGCAAGTTTGAACATACCTGTCACCGCGTTAGTGAAAACGAGTGAAGACACTGTTGCAATCATCGGAAGCAAATCTTTACGTCGAATCGTAAAAACCATACTCAACAAAATTGCTGCAGGATAAACAAAACGTCTCTGTCCAGGCGATTCGAGGACCTTGAACATCTTGTCAGTCCACGGTTCACTGTGGCGAAGATCTGTGACGAGAGCTATATCGAGTGGATTGATTAATCCAGTGATTACTAAGAGAGTGAATGCAAGAAAGATTCCGCCGGCAATAAAAGCAGGTCGAGCTAACAGGCGACGCTCTTCATCGGTGAGCCGCAGAATCTTGCGGAGTTTCATCTCACCCTCTTCACCATGTGGTAGTTATGGGGTGATGATACCCACAGGCA
>JBEBBR010000028.1:0-3452 GCA_041158285.1 Actinomycetota bacterium | reverse complement strand
CAAAAAAGTAAGCCAAAAGAGTTGAAACAACACGATGGGAGAACACCGTTACTTTTTCATGAAAATAGACATAAAAGTGAAGGAATGAAAGTGGAGCAATTAATGAGAGTACTGAGACAAGTAGAGCCCCACTACGACCGCCTAAAACCAGGATGTCTATGAGAAATGAACTGACAAGCGAGGCACTTGAGAAGAAAACTAGAACAACTTTGGAATAGGCAGAATTGGCCGCAAGAGCCTGTGCCATGAGCGAAAGACCGTTACGCGAAGCTGCGTATCGATGTTTCCAATACATGGACTCACTCTAAGGCAGGTTTGAACTCATAAGTCTCTTCCGCGTTATTTATAACAGCAATGGCTGGCATCAATCAGTCGAAAACAACGCTGCCGTGACCCTCATACTGCGAATAGCGAACCCAATCCACTGCCATCGCAACATCATCAAGGTTTGGGTTTGGAGTGCCACCAAATGAGCCACCAACAGCCACGTTCAGGATGGCAAATTGATAATTGTTGAATGGCCATGGATCTGCGCCATATTCGGACGCTGAACGAGAGTGCACAACTCGACCATCGAAGGTCCAGTCAATTTGATTGGGCTGCCAATTGATTCCATAAGTATGAAATCCTGCAGACAGAGTCACACCAGTGTTGGTGATGGTGCCGCGTGAAATATGTCCACCACCGGCTTTGGCAGAGTGAAGAGTTGACCATAGGAGTTGAGGATCTTTCCCGGCTGCTTCCATGATGTCGATTTCCCCTGATGCTGGCCAAGGAGTGGAATCAATATTGGAACCCAACATCCAAAATGCCGGCCATGCACCTATTCCAGCAGGAACTTTGATACGAGCCTCAAGAGTTCCATATTTGAATCTTGCAGTTCCTTTGGTCCACAACTTGCCAGAAGTCCAATTGGTGCAGACGTCAGTCCAGTAACAAGACATGGGATTAGTCAGTTTGTTGAGTGTGATGTGAAGTTCGCCAGAACCATTCAGGCGATTTGACTCACTTGTGTAAAACTGTCGTTCAACATTTCCCCAACCGCAGTTGAAATGTGGAGCTGCACAACCATCACCCAAGACTGTTTTCCACTTACTATTGACTGGAAGCGGTCCAGCTGCTCCATTAAATTCATCTGACCACATAATGTTAACTACAGGCTTTGTGGACTTGTGAAATTGAAATTCAATGATGTCAATGGAGTCATTCAACTGTCCAAGAATTGACGGTGCAATTTGTGAGAACAAATGATTTCCGGTGTAACGCTGAGTGAGATCATCAGGATACGCACCGCCTTGAGACTCCGTGTTCGCGTTAGTTAAAACAAACGAAACTTCACCTTGGTTGTTGGTGGTTCCAGTAAGAACTCCTCCATGAGTTTCGCAGGAATTTCCACATCCAACAGGTGTTATCAAGACATTCTGCGCAGTGCGCATGGTCGCAGTTGATCCACTCCAGCCTTTATTGACCATCAAGGTGACTTGTTGATTACAAATCGCCTTACCTGCAGAATCAGTCGCAACATATTTCAAGTTAAGGGTTGAGCCAACTGGCTTTTGATGTTCGAAGAGTCGCAACCCAGGCTTGTACCATCCATTGGAAACCCAGGTCGCAGCATCAGCACTTCCGTCCCAAGAGTTAGTCAAATTGATCACCGGTGAAACAATTCGAATATTGGTAGTGAGCAGAGCATCATTTGGATTTCGACACTCAAGTTTTGGAAGTTGATTACTTATTCCTTTATCCCAAACTTTCTTCCCGTTTTTCAAAATGCATGTATGACGAAGCTTTCCAACGTTAATCTTGATTCCGACCGTCTTGCAGCCAATACCTTTACTCCACAATTTCTTGGTTTTGACTTTCACACAAGTGAACTTAAGTCCTTTAGATATTGCGATATCGCCAGGTTTTGAGCACCAGCTTCCAGTTTGAACTACAGCAGTACTTGGCGAAAGTGAAACAAACGAAAATACCAAGGCGGCAAGGCTGGTGACTAGTGTTAAACGGCGCATCAAAACCCTTTGTGAAAATTGGATGTGCGCACACACAATCGTGAGGTGAGAATAGCAATATATCCAAAATAAATGTAGGACCCCACCTATTGGCGGGGTCCTACATTTCGTTTGGGGATTAGCTGCGAACAGCCTCTGCCAAGCTGCGGAATTCTTCGACCAAGAAGTCGATTTCCTTTTGACCGTGAGCCAAGCTAACAAGCCACTGCTCATCAAGTCCCGGAGGCGTGATGATGCCACGGTTAAGTGACCACAACCAGGACAATTCTGCGATGAGGAAGTCAGTTGCTTTGTAATCGCGGTAGTTGCGAACTGGTTCTGGTGACCAGGTGATGCAACCCTTCACGCCAAAGCCAACAGTGTGTGCTGGCAGTTTGAATTCATCAATGATTTCACTGATGCGAGTCAATGCCTGGCGGTTGAATGCTTCAGCTGCAGCCAATGCCTCTGCGGTGCAGATCTTGTCGATTGCGCGTACACCAGCGAGTGACAATGGGTTGCCATTGAAAGTTCCAAAGTGAGCCATGCGGCCATCTGTAACTGCATCCATGAACTTCTTCTTGCCACCGAACGCAGCAACAGGAGCACCACCACCGATTGATTTCGCAAGGCAGATCAAGTCAGGCTGAACACCAAGGCGCTGAGTTGCACCCTGTGGGCCAGCAGTAAGACCCGTCTTAACTTCATCAAAAATCAAAACGATGCCGTATTGATCGCACAATTCACGAACGGCTTCGAGGTAACCAGCGTCAGGCAAAACAATGCCGATGTTTTCAAGAACTGGTTCGAGTACGAAACATGCAATGGTTGATGAATGCTTTTCGAATACGCGACGAAGGTTATCGATGTTGTTGTATGCAACAACATGAACTTCACCTGGAACCACACCATATGGAGTGACTGAATTTGGATCTTCTGGTGAGCCAGCTTCATCCAAACCAGGCTTTGCAGAAACCATAAGTGCGTCGTAACTACCGTGGTAGCCACCCTCGATTTTTACGACACCGTTTTTGCCGGTGTATGCGCGTGCAGTACGAACTGCGTACATGGTGGATTCGGTACCTGAGTTGGTGAATCGAATTTGATCGATACCAAAGCGGCGGCACATACGTTCTGCAGCATCACGCGAAATAGGTGACGGAGTAACAAACAAAGTTCCGATGTCGAGTGTTGATTCAATCTCGGCAAGAACTTCTGGGTTCAGGTGACCGGCCAACATTGCGCCAAACCCCATGGAGAGGTCGAGTAGATCGCGACCATCAACATCCTTCATCCATGCACCCTTAGCGGAAACAATGGAGATTGGGTATGGCTCCCAGTGTTGGAAGCTTGATGGCACACCAAGAGGAACAGCGGTGACGCCTAGATCGTTTTCAGCAGATGAACCTTTGGTGGTCTCTTTGTAACGAGCCCATTCCTGGTCAAGGAGTTGCTGAACGC
>JBEBBR010000027.1:0-4682 GCA_041158285.1 Actinomycetota bacterium | reverse complement strand
TGCATGTTTATCTCGATCGAGTTCCACTTCGTGATGCAACTCTAACTCCCGAAGAAATCTTGATGAGTGAATCGCAAGAACGTATGTGTGCGATCGTTCCTCCAGAAAATGCTGAAAAGTTCCTAGAGATTTGCCGCAAGTGGGATGTTGTCGCAACTGTCATTGGTGAAGTCACTGACACTTCACGTTTGGTTATCGAATGGCATGGCGACATCATCGTTGATGTTCCACCTCGCACTGTTGCTCACGATGGTCCTGTCTACCACCGTCCGTACCACCGTCCAGAGTGGCAAGATGCATTGCAGGCAGATGCTCCTACCGCAGATCGATTGGTTCGGCCTCAGACTGCAGCTGAGGTGCGCGAAACAATTCTGCGAATGACGGCGGCACCGAACTTGGCATCCAAGCGTTGGATTACAGATCAATACGATCGTTATGTTTTGGGCAACACCATTTTGTCTCAACCTGAAGATTCAGGAATGGTTCGTGTTGATGACGAAACTGGTCGCGGAGTTGCTGTCTCAACAGATTGCAATGGTCGTTTTGCAAAACTCGATCCATACAACGGAGCAAAACTTGCATTAGCTGAGGCTTACCGCAATGTCTCAACTACAGGGGCAATTCCTTTGGCCGTCACTAACTGTTTGAACTTTGGTTCGCCTGAGGATCCTGAAGTGATGTGGCAGTTCTCCGAAGCAGTCCGTGGACTTGCGGATGGTTGCCTCGAACTTGGTACACCAGTGACCGGCGGCAATGTTTCTTTCTACAACCAAACTGGTGAAGTTGCTATCTTGCCAACCCCAGTTGTGGGTGTACTTGGAGTCATCGATGATGTTGCTCGACGTACCGCAATGTCATGGGTTGAAGATGGTGAATTGATTTACGTCCTGGGTACTACTGGTGATGATTTTGCTGGTAGCGAATGGGCGCACGAAATTCATGGCCATCTCGGTGGAATGCCACCAGCGATTGATCTGAAGAAAGAACAACAACTTTCACAGATTTTGGTTGCTGCTTCTCGCGATGGACTTCTTACCGCTGCTCACGATGTGAGTGACGGTGGTGTGATGCAGACTCTTATCGAGATGGCATTGCGTTCCAACGTCGGTGCACGTGTGTGGGTTCCAGACAATCTCGATCCGTTTGTATTTGCTTATTCAGAGTCTGCAACTCGTGCAGTTGTTGTGATTCCTCGAACTGAAGAATTGCGATTCACGGAGATGTGTGGAGCACGCGGATTCGAAGCTACGCGCATCGGTGTGGTTGATTCTGCATTGGGTGTTGATGCTGATGTTCCTGAACAGCAAGTTCTCCAGATCGATAATGTGTATGGCGAAACTCTGCGATTGACTCTGACTGAGTTGGCTGAGGTCCACTTTGGAACTTTGCCTGCAATCTTTGGCCCAACTGTTGGTTGAGATCATGTCGCACACCGAAGTCAATCTGTGTCTACAGGCGTATGCGAATGATCAGAAGCCAGAAAAAGAGATCGAGCGCAGTGCCGTCAAATCAGTTTTGGGTTCTTTGAGTGCCTTGGCACCGGGACATTCGGTTGAACTTCGGATTCCGCCATATGCGGCAATTCAATTGATCGAAGGCCCTCGCCATCGACGGGGAACACCTGGAGCGGTTGTCGAAACAACACCAGCAATTTTGCTTCGTCTCGCTTCTGGCGAGCTCACGTGGCAGCAAGCAGTCGCATCAGGAAAACTGATTGCGTCTGGTGAACGTAGTGATTTATCCCATCTATTTCCGTTAGGTTTAAGTCTGTGACACGCGGCGATGGGCTTTTAAGCCACGATATTGATCCCAACGAAAAAGGTCCTCAGGATGCCTGTGGAGTTTTTGGTGTGTGGGCACCTGGTGAACAGGTTTCCAAGCTTGTTTACTTTGGTTTATATGCGCTCCAACACCGTGGACAGGAATCCGCTGGTATCGCGACGAGCGATGGTGGACGCATGGTTGTCTACAAAGACATGGGTCTGGTTTCGCAGGTTTTCACTGAAAGTATTTTGGAAACTCTCGAAGGTCACCTTGCTGTAGGTCACTGCCGTTACTCAACCACTGGTGCGAGCAAATGGGAAAACGCACAACCAACTTTCCGCACCACTTCCCAAGGCCACTTAGCTTTGGCTCACAACGGAAATTTGGTTAACACTGCAGAACTCGCTCAAATGGTTCGTGACAATGCAATCGAACGTGGCGAATTACCTTTGAAATCAAACCATTTTGCTTCATCGAGCGATACAGATGTGCTCACCACACTTTTAGCTTCACACCCAGATTTGTCTATTGAAGAATCGGCAGTTCAAGAACTTCCAAAAGTACGCGGTGCATTTTCGCTCGTGTTCATGGACGAAAACACTTTATATGCAGCTCGTGATCCCTTTGGTATTCGACCACTCGTACTTGGTCGACTCGAACGCGGTTGGGTTGTTGCATCAGAAACTGCAGCGCTCGACATTGTTGGCGCATCGTTTATTCGCGACATCGAACCTGGTGAACTGATTGCCATCGATGAATCAGGAATCCGAACACGTCGATTCGCAGATGCAACACCAAAACATTGCTTATTCGAATATGTATATCTCGCTCGACCAGACACAGTTCTTACAGGTCACTCAGTGCATGCGGTGCGCGTTGAAGTTGGCCGTACATTGGCTCGAGAGTTTCCAGCAGATGCTGATCTTGTTATTCCGGTTCCTGAATCGGGTACTCCAGCGGCTGTCGGATATGCCCAGCAAAGTGGAATTCCATTTGCGCAAGGTCTCATCAAAAACGCATATGTCGGCCGAACTTTCATTCAACCTTCACAAACTTTGCGTCAGCTAGGTATTCGACTCAAACTCAATCCACTTCGCGAAGTAATTGCTGGTCAGCGAATCGTCGTAGTCGACGACTCGATTGTTCGTGGTAATACCCAACGAGCGATTATTCGAATGTTACGTGAAGCTGGTGCGGCCGAAGTGCATGTGAGAATTTCTAGCCCACCAGTTGTGTGGCCATGCTTCTATGGAATCGACTTCGCTACTCGTGCCGAACTCATTGCGACTGGACTTACCGTTGATGAAATCAGAAGTTCCATTGGTGCAGACTCACTTGGTTTTGTTTCAACTGAAGGTTTGATTGCAGCAACTCAGGTTGCGACAGATCGTTTGTGTAAAGCATGTTTCGATGGTGAATACCCAGTTGAACTTCCTGATGCAAACCTCATCGGTAAGCATGTGCTCGAAGGAATTGAACGCGGTGTTGCATCAACCCCAGATGGTGATGATGTGTCACATGCATTGAGGTTGCCATGAGCAACGCATATGCCGAAGCTGGGGTAGATGTCGAAGCTGGTGAACGCGCTGTTGCTTTGATGAAAGCAAGTGTGCTTGCTGCATCTCGTCCCGAGGTTGTTGGTGACTTCGGTGGCTTTGCTGGTCTATTTGATGCATCTGCTTTATTGAAATTCAAGCGTCCTTTGCTGGCCACGGGCACCGATGGGGTCGGCACCAAAGTTGTTATCGCGCAAAAACTTGGAATTCACCACACCATCGGAATCGATCTCGTTGCAATGATCGCTGATGACATCGTGGTGTGTGGTGCAGAGCCGCTATTCCTCACCGATTACATTGCAACCGGAAAAGTCGAACCCACAGTTGTCGCAGATATCGTGCGCGGCGTTGCAGAAGGATGTCGTCAAGCTGGCATGGCCTTGCTCGGAGGCGAGACTGCAGAACATCCAGGTCTGATGAAGCCTGGTGAATACGACATTGCCGGCGCCGGCACCGGTGCCGTCGAAGCCGAAAATCTTCTGGGTGCAGAGCGCGTAAAAACTGGTGATGTGATCATCAGCATGCCTGCATCTGGTTTACATTCAAATGGGTATTCCCTAGCACGTCACGTGCTGCTTGGTGATGCAGGAACTAAAGCTGGATTCGCGCTTGATCGTCATGTCGAAGAATTTGGCCGCACACTCGGTGAAGAAATGTTGGAACCAACCAAGATTTATTCTTTGGATTGCTTGGCGTTGGCTTCTCACCTGGGTGAAAATTTGCACACGTTTTCTCACATCACAGGTGGTGGCATTGCGGCAAACATCGCTCGCGTACTCCCGACCGAACTTGCTGCTGATGTGACACGGGGTTCGTGGGCGGCGATGCCAATCTTCGATGTCATCGCACAAACTGGTTCGATTTCCCGTGAAAGTATGGAACAGACTTTCAACATGGGGTTGGGTATGGTCGCGATCGTTGATGCGGGTAGTGCAACCGATGCCATCAATTTCTTAAAAGTCCGTGGAATCGATGCCCGCGAAATCGGTGCGGTTCGCGAACGAGTTTCAGGTGAGACCGGAGATGCCGCAGCAAAAGGCGGCAAAGGTGGAGCTGTTTTTGTACGCTGAATTGACTCCAATAATTGGAGGGCGTTCAGGTGGTTTTATTTAAGCCTCTTCGGCTTCTTCTTCGTCATCTTCGTCGTCTTCGATCCAAGCGGAGTAGTCACCCTCGAGATCGTCATCAACTGCAGAACCAGATGTTTGGCTCCCGCGAGCACCAGCCAACTCGGCTTGCAACGCTGAAAGGTCGGTTGACCCAGTGTCGTATTTCAGTGCTCTTGCAACTTTGGCTTGTTTCGCCTTTGCACGGCCGCGCCCCATGGCTCAGCCCCCTTGCCCTCATAGTTCGGTAGGTCTA
>JBEBBR010000026.1:0-3258 GCA_041158285.1 Actinomycetota bacterium | reverse complement strand
ACCAAGTCCTGTGAGTTTGCCGACGAGATCTGGAACCATCGCAACGCGACGTTCACCAGCTCGCGTTTCGGAAGGGATGAATATTTTCATTGTCCAACTCTCGTTGTTACTTGTCGTAGTTTCGTAGCAATCGCGTCAAGTGTTTGTCGAAGATCTCGCGAACTTCACGTGCACCAGCAGATGAAATCGTTTGCACAGGTTGTCCATGCGACTCTGCTTGTTGGATTGCAACACGTTCTGGAATTACTGGTGACAAGATTGCAGAGCGACCATGTACTTCTACAAGTTCACGTTGTCGATAGTCATGTTCCTCAACAACACTGCGAACTCGATTGACGATTACGCCAGCAAATTCCAAATCTGGATTTATTTCTTGTTGTACTTCGTTGATTGTTTGTACTGCGCGATCGACGCCTTGTGCGCCGAAGAATGAAGGTGTCGTCACTACTAATGCCGCATCAGATATCGAGAGAGCTTCCCGAACCAGTGATCCATGCGATGGTGGACAGTCAAAAATAACTAAGTCGTATCCATCTAGATGTTCTAAAGCTTTTGCTAAACGAGGTCTAAAAACACCTGGTTTGTATGCATCAGCAAAAATCAAATCAGGAGTTGATGGCAAAACATCAACTTCACCAGGTGCAACTTCCCATTCACATGCAGTGAGAGCTTTTTCAAGCATGGCAAGAGTTGGAGTTGCGATGACATCTGCAACAGTTGCACTTGGAGTGTTGGTTGCCAATATCGATGTGGCGTTTCCCTGAGGATCAAGGTCAACCACCAAAGTTGCTAAACCGCGAACACACGCAGCACCAGCGAGGCCCAGAGTGACGGAAGTTTTGCCAACTCCGCCCTTTAATCCCATGACACTGATTTTGAGCATGGGCTGAGTCTGCCAGCGGATGAGGCCAGAAATCGCGTCTGTGTGCAATTTCGCAATGTTCTGTCAATTACTTTGTCGGCTAGTGTGGAGAAATGACTCAACACAGCAGTAGACCCTTTCCTCGACTTGGCATCGGAGCTATGCCGTTTAGTCACAGTGGTGCGGATGTTGCTGCTGCCGCTGGCGTGTGGCATCACGCATTCGAAATCGGGTTAACACTCATTAATACCGCCGATTGCTATGCCCCTAGCGGTGCCGAATTTGGCCACAACGAACGTCTGGTTGGTGCAGCAGTCTCGAATTACGCGGGTGGCCGAGACAGCGTCACAGTTGTGACGAAAATTGGCATCACTCGGGACAATGAGATCTGGGCGCGAGACAACAGCCCCGAATATCTGAAGCGAGCAGCGGCAAACTCCGCCGAACGACTTGGATTTATCCCAGATGTCTTGTGCCTCCATCGCCTCAATCGTGAACAGTCCCTAACAGCGGCCATCGAAGCCCTCTGCGAGATCCGTGAGGCTGGATTTGCGCACAACATTGGGGTTTCGAACGTAAATACTGCCGAATTCGACCTCGCTTGGAAGGTCAGTGGGGGCACGCTCACGGTTGTTGAGAATGAGCAATCACCGCGATATCGCGGCAGTTCAGATGTGATTTCAGCCTGTGGTGAGCGAAACGTGAGCTTCTTGGCATGGTCGCCACTCGGGGGTGGGCAGGACGCTCGTCGCCTCGGTGAGCTCTATCCAGCCTTCGCTGAAGTTGCTCCCGCCCATAACGCCACGGCCCAACAGATTGCCTTGGCGTGGTTGCTGCACCTCAACTCTGCGGTGATCCCCATCCCAGCATTCACCCAAAACTCAACCGCTGATTCCTCAGCGCGAGCCCTTTCGATCACGCTCACGTCAGAGGAAGTTGAATTACTCACCAACAGTCCGGCCGGCGTTGGCTCACTGTTTCCAGATTAAACACCGCAAACTGTGCCTAAGTTAGGCTGAACCCCTATCAAATCAGCCTTACAAGGTTGAGTAACGAAGTGTGAGGAGGGTTCTCGTGGCTGTAGACCTCGTGGTTGTTGGTCTTGGTTATGTAGGCCTTCCTTTGGCCCAAGCTGCTTGCCAGTCAGGGCTTCGGGTTGTGGGGCTAGACCTCAAACCCGAAATTGTCACCGGTCTCAATGCCGCCACCTCACATGTGGATGATCTGTCTGGCAAAGACATTCAAACCATGTTGGATCAGGGCTTTGTTGCAACAAGTGACGCATCAATTCTGAGTGATGCTGACACAGTCGTAATTTGTGTTCCGACTCCCCTTTCAAAAGACGGTGGACCAGACCTCGGAGCAGTACTCGGTGCAACTCGAAGCATCGCCGCTCACCTTCACGCCGGCCAACTCATTGTGTTGGAATCAACCACCTACCCTGGAACCACTGACGAAGATGTTCGTCCGATCTTGGAAGCTGGCGGACTTGTCGCTGGTGTTGATTTCAATCTTGCATTCTCACCAGAACGAATCGATCCAGGTAACCCTGTGTATGGCATGACCAACACTCCAAAGGTTGTTGGTGGTCATACCGCGCAATGCACCGAACGAGCTGCAGCTTTCTACGAAAAGTTTGTTGACACAGTCGTTAAAGCTGCAGGTACTCGCGAAGCTGAGATGGCAAAACTCATCGAGAACACCTATCGTCACGTCAACATCGCGATGGTCAATGAGCTCGCGCAGTTCGCACACCTTCTCAATGTAGATCTGTGGGATGCGATTCGTTGCGCTTCAAGCAAACCATTCGGTTTCCAAGCTTTTTATCCAGGTCCTGGTGTTGGTGGACATTGCATTCCTATTGATCCCAACTATCTTTCACATCGCATCAAGACAGTTGTAGGACAACCATTCCGCTTTGTTGAACTTGCACAAGAAATTAACGCCGGAATGCCTGAGTATGTAAAACGTCGCGCACAAGATTTACTTAACGATCATCGCAAAGCAATTCACGGTTCACGTGTTCTGCTTGTTGGCGTTACATATAAAGCAAATATCGCTGACGAACGCGAATCACCTGTTCGCCCACTTGCCCGCACCTTGCTCGCTGCAGGTGCCGAGGTGAGTTACCACGATGAGTTTGTTGGTCAATGGAATATTGATTCCGAACATGGTCACCACGAAGGCGATCGTGTGCTGACTTCAGAGGCAGATGTTTATACCGCTGCGGCTGCTGCAGATCTCGTAATCCTGCTTCAGAACCATCGCGGATACGACCTTGCAAAACTTCAAAGCAGTGCCAAAGTAATTCTTGATACTCGCGGACTGCTGTCCGGCGCCAACGTTGATCGGCTTTAAGTAGTGGCTAATCTAGAAGAAATGTCATTCGAAGAAGC
>JBEBBR010000025.1:0-9298 GCA_041158285.1 Actinomycetota bacterium | reverse complement strand
CAATTCCTCTGATTCTTTTGAGTGTGCCTTTGACTATGGCGGTCAACGGTGACGACTTCGATACTTTCTGGCGTTCCCTCACACTTGCAGCTCTCGGCATTGTTGCTATTTCATTGTGGACATTTCTCCTGCACTTGACGGTATTGCGCAATAGATCCACCAAACCCGCATCTATTCCAGTAGTTCTCGTTCTGGGATTCATCACAGGAGCGATTTACGGCGGAGTGAATTATTTTGGTGCTCCACTTGTCGACCTTGCGGTACCTCCTCGCCCTTTAGCCAAAACAATTCTCACTGCGATATTTGGATTGTGGTGGGGTGTTGGTACAACGCTATTTCTCGAAGCCCGAGATAGATTTCACAAAGCGCGTTTAGTTTTGATCGAGAAGGCAGTGCAAATCGAAAGATTGCGCATGCACGAAAACAATGTCGTGACAGCACTTCGCAAAACAATGAATGATGAAGTAGCCCAAATTGTCAGTGATCGTCTCAAAGAGTTGTCACATAAAGAAGTTTTTCTTGCACCAAATGTTGCACCTAAAAACTGGAGATTCATTTCTTCCTTCATTCGTTCAACTTCAAACACTGCGGTTAGACCATTGAGTCACCGATTGAGGCTTGAAAAATCACTTCAGTATCCACCTCCGAGTTTCACGACTGTATTTCTTAACGTTCTACGCACTCAACCATTTAGACCAACCACCATCGGTATCTTGTATGTCATAAGCACCGGTCCAAGCATCGTTCAAGCGTTCGGCCCACTAGACGCCGCAATCAATATGGTGCTTGCCGTGTGTGCAATCTACGCATTATTTGTACCCGCAAATCTGCTGATGCAGAAGTATCCGCAGTATCACTCACGGATTTACATCACAACATTGGTGATCTTGGAACTCAGCACTGTCTACTCTTCAATAGAACGCAACATTGCACTCGGAGCAGATTTCTTCTTGGCCTCTACTTTGACGAGCGTTTTAGCCAGCCTTGCATTAGTAGTCAGTGCATCTACATTTGGATCCCTTCGAGGAACCCATCTCAGATTTCTTTCTGCATTCGAGTCTGAAATTGATCGACAGGAAATTGAGTTAATTGCTCGAAGTCAATTAGTGGCAGAGATCGCGCGAGATACAGCTCAAGTTCTGCACGGCAGCGTGCAATCGCGACTGAACTCTTGCGCATTAGCCATCGAACAGGCATCACGAAGCGGAAATCTGGAGCAATGCCAGGAAGCTTTTAAGTTAGCGTTACAAACCTTGGCGAGACCGCTCGACGCTGCAATCGTCACCGATGGACTCACTCCAGAAGCTGTCATTGAATATGTGAGCGAACCGTGGCAAGGACTTTGTGAAATCGAGGCGTATGTGGATGAACTCCATATCCCGCACGGAGCACTCCCAAGTAAATCCCTTACCTACTTTCTCGAAGAAGCGGTATCTAATGCAGTCCGGCACGGCCATGCGCGATCAATTTTCATCCTTATCGAAAAACAAGAAAATGAGTTTCTCGCTGTAACTGTCGTTGACGATGGCATTGGATTGGCGGGAGCTCGAAAGTCCCTATCTCCTAGGTTGAAAGAACTCACTGGTGGTTCAGTCACCATTGATGATCACGAAAATGGCGGAGCCATACTTCAAGCATCCTTTGGTTTCGTAACTATCGGGTAATTGATTTTCGAATTTTCGGGACTTTTGGCAGATACCAAAGTTCTTTCAAATTCCTAATCTTTGCGTTATGAAACGCACAGTAATTGTCACTGGTTCCGCAAGTGGACTGGGCTCTGCTGTTGCCGAAAAGCTTCGGGACCTCGGCGATCGCGTCATCGGAGTTGATTTCTCACATGCCGAAGTGACTGCGGATCTGAGCACTGTTGCTGGACGACTTGAGGGAGCAGAAAAGGCCCTCGAACTGAGTGGCGGAACGATCCACTCCATTGTTGCCTGTGCTGAATTCAATGTCCCAAAACCAGTGGCAATTTCAGTCAATTTCTTTGGTGTTACGCATTTTGTCGAAGCGCTGTCAGACATTCTGACTGAGAATCGCCATACCTCAGTGATAACTTTTACTGACACGCAAAAAGAGATACCAGTGTGTGAAAATTTGGTGTCAGCGATGCTCGCTGGCGATGAGCCTCGTGCCTTGTTCCTCGGCCAAAATTTGGCAGATGTTTCACTCGAACAAGGTCAGCTCAATTACACATCAAGTAAACGAGCGCTTCACACGTGGATCGACACCCAGCGCGATCACAAACAGTGGGCGGGTGCGGGAATTTCCTTACATTCAATAGATCGTTCTACCTGGCGCAACCATCACAATATGGCGGATCTTCTCGATGTGGTGGTTTCACTCACTCATCCCATGCCATACGCCGTGTAGTTGGAATATCCCAGAACCGCAACAAAGTTAGGACTTTTTCCCCTATATGCGCCTATACCCTTAGGGGTATCTTTCTTTTCAGGAGGTCTGAACAGGCCGGTCATGCTCCGGCTCTCGATTTCAGAAAAGCTAGTGAAAAATCTTGTGATTCTCGGCGGTGGAACTGCTGGCACGATGGCCGCAAACAAACTCCGCAAAAAACTTTCAAAAACAGACTGGGCGATCACCGTTGTCGACCAAGACGATAAGCACATCTACCAGCCAGGTCTACTGCTCATGCCATTTGGTGTGTACAAACCTGAAGAGTTGGTGAAAAGTCGTAAACGCTTTCTCGCAAAGGGAATCGAAGTAGTCACTGACACCATCGATGTAGTCAATGCAGAAGCAAACACAGTCACTCTAGGTTCAGGTAAAACACTTACTTACGACTATCTCATTGTTGCCACCGGAACTTCACCTCGTCCTGATCAAACACCTGGCATGGATGGCGAAGAATGGCATAAATCAATTTTCGATTTCTTCACACTTGAGGGTGCAATAGCGCTTCGCAACAAGCTTGAGACCTGGGAAGGTGGCAAACTCGTTGTGCATATCACTGAGATGCCAATCAAATGCCCAGTAGCTCCATTGGAGTTCTGCTTCCTCGCTGATGCTTACTTCGAAGAACGCGGCATGCGTGGCAAAGTAGATATCACCTTTGTTACACCACTCGAAGGTGCATTCACCAAACCAGTTGCATCTGCCTATCTCGGTAACATGCTGGATGATCGACACATCACTGTCGAACCGGACTTCATGATTGAAAGCATCGATGATGAACGCAAAGTCATGATTTCTATGGATGAACGTGAGATTCCGTTTGATCTACTCGTCACTGTGCCACTGAATATGGGTGCTGACTTTGTTGCTAAATCAAAATTGGGTAATGACCTCAACTACATTCCAGTAGATAAGCAAACATTACTTTCAAAGAAGTTCAACAACCTGTTTGCAATCGGTGATGCATCTGACATCCCAGCTTCAAAAGCTGGATCTGTTGCGCACTTCTCCATCGATCTCTTCGCAGAGAATTTCGTGGATCATGTCGAAGGTAAACCTATGACCGAACTGTTTGATGGTCACGCAAACTGCTTCATTGAATCAGGTCACGGAAAAGGTTTGTTAATCGATTTCAACTACGACACCGAACCACTTCCTGGAACATATCCGTTGCCAGCTGTTGGTCCATTCTCACTTCTCAAAGAGACTCGTATCAATCACTGGGGCAAACTCGGATTCCGCTGGGCTTACTGGAACATGCTGCTTCCAGGTCGTCCAATGCCAGTCTCTTCACTCATGTCCATGAGTGGAAAACGAATTCCACAAACCACTAAATAACCACAAGAAAGGTTGATGACATCATGCCTGTCACAGAACTCGCTGGTCGCCAAGTCCATGTAAACGAAGAAGGCTTCCTCACTGAATTTGATGAGTGGGATGAAGAACTTGGAAAAGCACTTGCTGAACTCATCGGCATTGAAATGACCGAAGAACATTGGAAAGTTATTCGCTTCTTGCGAGATGACTTCAAAGCTGAAGGTGAAACTGCAACCACTCGCCGCCTGGCAACTGTTGGTGGATTCCCTGTAAAGGAACAGTTCAACCTCTTCCCAAAAAAGCCAGGTAAGAAAATGTCTTACATTGCAGGTTTACCAAAACCTCACGGTTGTGTCTGAGAGGAATGACAATGACTACCAACGCATTTGTTCCCAACTTTGATGATGAATCAAATGAAGGCCGCAAGATCGCTTTCATTTGCTCAAAGGGAAATCTCGATATGGCATACCCAGGTTTGATCCTTGCTAATGCTGCTTTAGGTGAAGGTATTGAGACCCATATCTTTTTCACCTTCTGGGGTTTTGACATGATCATCAAATCTCGTATGAATGACTTGCAGTTCAGCCCTGCCGGTAACGCAGCAATGCACCTCCCTATTGGAGATGTTCACCTGCCACAGGCTTTGGCACCACTGCCAGGTATGACTGGAATGGCGACAAAGATGCTGAAGAAGCAGATCGCCGATCTTGGCGTTCCCGAAGTTCCAGACTTCCTTGATCAAATTGTTGGATCTGGCGGACATCTTTGGGCCTGCCGAATGTCAGCAGACATGAACAAGGTGGATGAGTCTGATCTTCGCGATGATGTTGAAGGCATTATTAATGCTTCAGACTTCATCGAACTCACTAATGGAGCTCAGGTCATCTTCATTTAATCAATCTCGGTGGGGAAGGTGGCATGAATCTTCCCCACCGGCCTCACCAACTCATGCACTGTAGGCAAAAGGGAGAGCTCAACTTCGAGCCCTCCCTTTAGTCATGGTGATCGCATATAACTATTTGACTAAGTCCGACTTGTTTGTCAGCCCCTGCCTCTAGCATTCCATTGGTAGAGAGGGGAAACCATGAATATGCACGAGGGTATGACACTCGGTTTTGAAGTATCCGAGGCGTTGTCTGAATTAATCGAAGACTCGAGTTTCGCACTACAAGCCACCGACGACGAGACCATATTTACGTATGGAAAACATGTCATCCAGTGTGGAGTAGACGAGGATCGTTCGCAGTACTCGGTCTGGTCTTTGTGTTTGCTCGATATTGAGTGCAATGACTTCGCCCTAGAGACCATCAGCCGCTGGACTGCATTCAAACTCGCACGCGTTGTCATTGTTAACGGACACATTGTGGTCGAAGTGGTTCTACCAGGAGAATCTTTTAGCGCCAGCCAACTTGCACGAGCGCTAGTTGAAGTTGTCGCCACCCTCGATCAAATTGATTCCGAAATCGCCGAAAACGCAGTGTTCACATTGGGTGGGCGTAGATTCAATTAGACGATGTTGGCCTCTGGACGCAGAGTTCCACCAGAATTGAAGCGGTCAGCACTCAATGGACTGATATCAACAAATGGTGTAACCCCGAGGTACAGGTCGCGCAAGATTTCACCGATTGCAGGTCCTTGCAAGAATCCATGACCACTAAATCCCGTGGCATAAAGGAATCTCGAACATCCGGACCATTCACCCAAAATTGCATTGTGATCGGGAGTCACTTCATACAACCCTGACCAACCACTGCTAATTCCAACTTCAAGTAGACGTGGTGCGCGAACCTCAGCGAGCTCACCCAGTTTTTCCATGAAGTCAGGATCTCGACCAAAATCAAAACCAGCTTCAACGGTTTTATCTGAGAAACCCATCAACAAACCTTTACCTTCGCGGTGCCAATAAAGAGATGTTGAATAGTCGATGGTCATAGGCATGTGTTCTGGACAATCACTGAAATCTGGACCGAGTGCTTCAGTGATAATCAATTCACGACGATACGGCGTAACCGGCAAATTTAAACCAACCATGTCACCTATCTGTGGTGACCAAGCACCAGCGCAGTTGATCACTGCAGAAGTTTTGATTGTTCCGGCAGTAGTACTGACGCTGACAATTTCTTGACCTTGCAATTGAATACCAATCGCTTCGACACCGGTAAGAATTGTTGCACCGTGACGTCGAGCGCCAGCCGCATAACCCGTGACTACTGCCTCTGGAGTGCAGTGACCATCATCTGGCGTGAAAGATGCTGCCAGCACCGAGTCAGGATTTAGTAGCGGGCTAATGCGTACCGCTTCTTCGGCGGTAATCATTTCAGAACGAACACCAAACTTGTGATGAAGCATTGTGCTGTGTTCAAATGTCGCAACATCTTCCGGAGTTGTTAGAGCAAACAAATATCCTGGGCGATGCAGGTCAATTTCTTGACCTGGACGCTCGTTGAATTGTGCTAGCAGATTCAACGAGTGTGCACCCATGGCGATGTTGAGATCATCAGAGAAATTTGCTCTCACCCCACCCGCAGCTTTTGAAGTGGATCCACTTGCGAGAGCCGCCTTTTCGAGCAGTACTACAGATACACCTGCCTCAGCGAGATGGAAGGCAGCGGATGCACCCATCACTCCGCCGCCAACAACTACAACATCAGCCTGTTCTGGAAGTTGCGCCATGACTCAAACCTCAGATCGTGAAATCAGGATTGTGTGGAGCTTCTTCAATATCCATCTGAGCTTTTTGGAGTTTGCCAGACCAATCCCAGTTCATTGACTGCCAACGTGTGAACTGATCAATAACCCAAATACCGCTTTGGCGTGAACCGTTGCCACTCTTTCCGTTGCCACCAAATGGAAGGTGAGCTTCAGCGCCAGATGTTGAGTTGTTGACAGAAACCATTCCTGCAGAAATTCCTTCGCGGAATGTCCATACGGACTTTGGATCTGAGGTGTAGATCGCAGACGACAATCCATAACCATGACCGTTAGAAAGTTCGATTGCTTCTTCAATAGTTGAGAAACGACCAACTGTGACGAGTGGTCCGAACGTTTCGGTGTAGTACAACTCATCTTCTGGTTTGATTCCAGCAACGATAGTTGGGTGAGCAAACACTCCGTCATCTGGATTGCCGACAAAACCTTCGCGTGGATTGTCAGCAGTGATGCGACCAATTCCTGTTGAACCTAAAACTGTGTGATGAGGCTGGATCATTTCTAGGTTCTTCAAATGATTAGCAAGGTATTTCTCACTCAACATTGGACCATACAAAACATTCTGCATTGGGTCACCAACCGCAGCTTTTGAAACTGTATCTGCATAACGTGCAAGGAATTGATCGTAAATCGAATCATGCAACCACAGAGTTCCAAGTGAGGTGCAACGCTGACCTGCGGTTCCAAAACCAGCGAACAACGCACCATCAAGAACGAGATCCAAATCAGCATCTGGCATAACCACCATTGGGTTCTTGCCACCGAGCTCCAAACAAGCACTCTGAATGTGCTCGCCGGCTTTTGCACCGATCAAACGACCAACTTCAGTTGAACCTGTGAAACCAACTTTGTTGACGTAACCCTTTGAGAGACATTCTTCAAGTGCATTGAAAGTCGTCTGACCGTCGGCAACGATATTGATCAAGACATCTTTTGGAACTCCACCGGCGTGGAAAATGTCGGTGAGCGCTTGTGCGATCGCTGGTGTGAATTCTGATGGCTTCCACACAACAGAGTTACCAGTCAAAAGTGCTGGCACGATGTACCACGATGGAACTGCTGCTGGGAAATTTCCGGCAGTAATGATTAACGCAGTTCCGACAGGCATGCGGAAGGTAAACAAATTCTTGTTCGGCATTTCGCTAGGAACAGTTTGGCCATAGAGGCGGCGACCTTCACCAAGGAAGAAATCGCAGGTATCAATAACTTCCTGAACTTCACCAAGGGCTTCGGCATACACCTTGCCCATTTCGCGAGTCACAAGTTTGGAGAGAGCCTCTTTGTTCTTCTCCACAAGTCGGCCAACGTTTGCAATTACTCGGCCACGAGCAGGTGCAGGCATCTTGGCCCAAGCCGCTTGAGCAGCTTTGGCTCGCTTGGCGGCAGCCACGATATCTGCGGAAGTCGCAGCAGGAACCTCGGCTACGACATCACTGATGCGAGTTGGATTTGTGGAAACGAAGACGGACATCTTTGGCCTCTTTCAAAGGTCGTTACAGTAGAACTATGTCTCAGAATGCCACCTCACCTGTGAACACTGTCGCGGGGGTCATCCTTAACCTCTTGTGGGCAGCAGGAGTGCGTACAACATTTGGAATTCCAGGTGTTCATAACCTGGCATTTTGGAATGCGGTTGGGCCGAATCGGCCACAGATTGTCGGTGTACGACATGAACAGACGACCGTCTACGCCGCTGATGGTTTGGCTCGAGCCACCGGTGGGCTCGGAGTGGCATTCACTACCACTGGACCGGGAGCTGCTAACACTTTGGGAGCATTCGGTGAGGCTGCCGTGAGCGGATCGCCAGTTTTGGTGATCTCCTCCGAAGCTCCTATCGGACGTCGAGATCCCGATGGAACCCGTGGACTCCTCCACGAGATGGACGATCAGGCTTCCCTTTTTGAACCTCTTGCCAAAACTATGGATGACGAGATTCTCGCGGTCAGTGTGACTACTGCAGAAGATGCGGTTTTCGAAGCGCTGCGTTTGATCCAGGAAACTATGGAAGCTCCACGCGGAAGTGCCTATCTTGGTATTCCAGCAGACATCTTGGATCAACCCTTTGAAGGTGAAATTCCTGCTGCTTTCGACGGACTACATCTCTCAGCTGCACCGGACGTTTCAGACGCAGTAGAAGAAATTTCCCGAACTCAGCGCATTGTTATTTGGGCTGGCGGTGGAGCTGTCGACAATAGCGACGACATCGCAAAGCTTGCAAAGCATTGGAGTGCTCCTGTAATAACGACTTTTGCAGGTCGCGGAATTGCAGCAGATTCTCCGTGGGTAGTTAAAGCACCAATTCATGAACCAGAAGTCGAAAACATCCTGGCCAATGCTGAAGTCTTGGTAGCAATTGGTACTGACCTCGATGGCATGAACACTAAAAACTGGAAACTTTCTTGGCCGCAAAAAATTATTCTTATCAACATTGATCCAACCATCGCTTTACGTAACATCGAAGCAAGTGTTGTCATCGACGAAGCTCGATTGACTTCGGTCTGTGAGAGTTTGATTTCTCGAACGGACGCACGTTCAGCTTGGACTGATGTTGAAAATCTCAATAACTCTATTCGAACTCGCCTGAAAGCCGATCCAAAATCCGAACGCGGTATTGCACTTGTGGAAGCTATTGAGTCGCAGTGGCCACTGGATGGAAACATTGTGTGTGATATGTCCGTATGTGGTTACTGGGTTGGCGTGTATTCAACTCCAACTCGTCCACGACGAATTGCCTACCCCGTCGGCTGGGGAACTTTAGGTTTTGGTTTACCAGCCGCAATCGGCCCTGCAGCTGATGGCACGAGAACTCTTGCTGTTTGTGGAGACGGTGGTGTTGCATTCGCACTCGGAGAACTTGCAA
>JBEBBR010000024.1:0-5799 GCA_041158285.1 Actinomycetota bacterium | reverse complement strand
CCGGATCAGCGCGGAATGTGTAGGTCTTGTTCTCTGCTTTACCTCGATTGGTGAGTGAGGTTTCAAGATTGAGCATTGCAATATCGGAGTCAGCGAAAAGCGGTTCAAAAGACTTCAAGCCACCGGACTTAGCTTGAGACTTCAGCTGTTCTTCGAAATGTACGTCACCAGCAAAAGTCAAAATTATCGGAGTTGAGTCAATGGCCGCGGTTGGCGAGGCGGTTATTGCGCCGAGAACTGCCACGAGACTGAGCAGAGAAATTGCTGACCGAGCGCGGGAGTAGCGCAATGTCGGGCGGAGTCGTGTGTCGCGGATTCTCATCACACCTCCAGAATGATCTTGTGCGCGGGAAGGGACTCGAACCCTCACACCCTTGCGAGTACTGGCACCTGAAGCCAGCGCGTCTGCCAATTCCGCCACCCGCGCAATGTGCGCCTCATAACGCAGGCGCAGGAGCGGCAGGCTAGCACTCGTCCAGCACAATAAACCTGTGTCAATTGTGGAGAGACTTCGAAGCCTGCTTGGCGACGACCAGGTGATTACAGACCCTGTCTCAATGTCCACATACTCAACCGACTGGACCAAAACTTGGAGCAGTAGTCCGCTTGCAGTGGTTCGTCCGAGAAATTCAACTGAAGTTGGAATCGTTTTATCCGAGGCTCAAAAACACGCAATCGCAGTTATTCCCCAAGGTGGGAATACTGGTCTGGTCGGGGGAAGTGTGGGAAACGATTCGTTTCAACACATCATTGTCAGTACTCGACTTCTCCGCGATCCCATTGAATTTGATGCAGCAACCAACCAACTAACAGTGAGTGCCGGATGGATGTTGAGCGAAGTTCAAAAATTCGCTGAGACCAAAGGTCTGGAATACCCCGTTGATATTGCTGCTCGAGATTCTGCAACTATCGGTGGCACCATCGCCACTAACGCCGGCGGTATCCATGTGATTGCACACGGAATGACTCGCGCCCAGGTCGTTGGTGTTGAGATCGTTGTGCCAGATGGCAGAGTGCTTCACGATATTTCACCTATCGCACAAGGTTTCGTACATGGCCTTTGTGATGATGTTGTGGGAAGTGAAGGCACTTTAGGAATTATTACCAAAGCTCAACTTCAATTGCAGCAACCTCGCACCGCACAGTGGACTGCGATCGTTCCGACAGATTCACTGGATCAAGCTGTTAAATTGTCTCTAAAACTCGGCTCAGATGTACTTGCATCTGAAATCATGCAGACTCAAACGGCACTGCACGTTGCACAACATGCGGGCAAGCAGGCGATCAGCGCTGAATACTCCTGGTTGGTGCTACTTGAATCCGATGGCCCATTAATCCATCTCCCAGATGATTCACTTGTGGCGTTCAGCGCACACGATCGCAGAGAGTTGTGGAGCTATCGCGAGCGGCATACTGAGTACATCGCGACCAAGAAGAATGTTTTGAAATTTGATGCGAGAGTCCCGGTAAGCGCACTCGAGACTTTCGTAAGTGAAGTCAGACAAATAGCAACTCACACAACCGGCAATGCAAAGGACTTCGTTGTTTTTGGGCATCTGCTTGATGGCAATCTTCATCTAGCGATTTCAAACACAGGTGACCCAGCTGAACTTCAAGATGAAATTGCTGCATTGATCATTTCTCACAACGGATCAATACGGGCAGAACACGGAATAGGTCAGGCTAAATCTCGTTATGTTGATCAGGGGTTTACTTCAGCGGAGTTAGTTGAAAGGGCGAAGCGCCGTGACCGTTTCGATCCGAATCGGATCATGAATCCCAGTATTGGTTAACTCGAATTTTGACGGTCTTGAGAGCCGGTTAGAAAAAGACATGAAAAAACTCGATCGCTGCCGACGGGGGATGCAGCAGCGACCGAGCAAGGTGAAAGATACTAGGAGTGGGGGATTCCGACAACTCAGGTGTCAGATTTCTGGGACTTCTTGACTAACTCTTGAACATAACTTTCGAATCAAAATCGGAAATATACGAAATCTGGCAAAAGTTAGACCGACGGTTCACTAAAAGTTGCAATGACTACACATTTGTGCCGAGTTCAAATGCAGCAATCGACGCCAAGATCAGCATCACACAACCAGTTATCAAATGCAGACGAGCTGGGCGAATTTTCGTTCGGATTTTTTCGCCAATCAGAACACCAAGTCCCGCAACCACAATCTCTGCAGCCCATGCACCAAGTCCGACAGAGAGTGGATTTCCAGTGGATGCTGAAGTTGCGGCTGCCGCAATTTGAGTGATGTCTCCCCACTCCGCAGTGAAGACAATGCCAAAAGTTAAAAGAGTTGCCGCACCCCACGCTTTGCGCGTTGGATGTGTGGATTCCTCAACTTCAATGCCAGAAGTCGTTCGTTCATTCCACGCCATACGCAGGAGGATGAATGCACCAATAAGGAAGATGGCCAACACAACGCTAATGACCACAACTTTAGGAAGTGCACCAAGCAAACTTCCGGCACTCACCGCGATTGTCGCCTGTAATCCGAATGCGAGCGAAGCACCAAGCCATACGGCGAATCGAGGTTGTTTGGTAGCCAAAACCAAGGTCATGATGAATGACTTATCTGGCAATTCGGCAGGCAAAATCAACGCAAAAGTGGTCAGAAAGACGATCAAATCAAAATACACGGTCACAGACTAGAGTCTGCATGTGAATTCGACTGACCAACTCCTGTACGCAGCCCTGGGCATTGCGGCGCTTTCCCTCCTTGTCGCATTGGTCGCTGTGATTCAAGTCAACCGAGCCCGCAAACAACTCACTGTGCTTCGCGGTACAGCTGAAGAAGCCGATCTATTGGCCGCTACGGCTGGCCAGGCTCAACGAGTTGAAGATCTCATCGAAAAAGTGCAACGACTCACCACCTCAGTTGCCTTGTGCCAGCGAGATGTTGCTGCATCCCTTCGTCACCTTGCAGTGGTTCGATTCAACGCCATGAGTGACATGGGCGGACAGTTTTCATTTTCTGCTGCCATCTTGGACGACCAGGCCAACGGCATCATTTTGACCAGTATCCAGGGTCACAACCAAGGCCGCATCTACGCAAAGACCATTCTCGCTGGAGAATGTGAACAGCCTCTTTCACCAGAAGAAAAGCAGGCAATCGCATCTGCTCGTCCGGTGGGCGAAGTATGACCATCTCTATTGGTTACCTAGGGCCGCGCGGAACCTTCACCGAAGCGGCACTTCGCCAACTCACTATCGCGGCAGATGCAGATCTAGTCGCTTACCCAACTGTCACTGCAGCTCTTGATGCTGCCCGTTCGGGTGAAGTTCAGTACGCCCTCGTTCCACTGGAAAACAGTGTGGAAGGGTCTGTTTCGCAGACTCTCGATGAGTTGGCAGCCGGTGAACCTCTAGTCATCACTGAAGAAGTCGCGCTGAATGTCACCTTCTCTTTGATGGCACGACCTGGCACCACACTTGAAGATGTTCGCCTCATCACCACTCATCCACACGCACATGCTCAATGCCGCGGCTGGTTGGCGACAGTGGCACCTGATGCACGGGTAGTGCCCGCACTTTCGACTGCTGCCGCCGCCGAAGAAGTGAGTGACCCAGCTTCTCGATTCGATGCAGCTATATCTGCAGAGATTGCCGCTGAACATTATGGACTTGAGATTCTCGCTCGCAATATTGGTGACAACACTGAAGCAAAAACTCGTTTCGTCTTGGTGTCTCAACCAATCGCGCCACCAGCCATCACTGGTTCGGACCGCACCACTTTGGTCTTGTTCATGCGTGACAACCACCCAGGTGCATTGCTTGAAATTTTGACCGAACTCACAGTGCGTGGCGTCAACCTTTCACGTCTTGAATCGCGCCCAACCCAAAAACAACTTGGTGACTACTACTTCTCAGTCGACTGTGAAGGTCACATCAACGAATCACGTGTTGGTGAAGCGTTGCGCGGACTTCGTCGTATTTGTGCGGATGTTCGTTACTTAGGTTCATACCCTCGACATGATGGACTGCTTCCCGAAATGCGAATCGGAACATCCGATGATGATTTCTCTGAAGCAAACGAGTGGCTTACCAATATTCGCAAAACAGGTAAAAGTTAAATAATTTTTCGATTGCGCAAGCGCAATGAATTACTCACTACCAAAACGCTAGATGCACTCATAGCAATGCCCGCGATCATGGGATTGAGATTTCCTGACATTGCGAGTGGCAGTGCAGCTAGGTTGTAGCCGAAAGCCCAACCCAAATTCACTTTGATGGTTTTCAAAGTTGCTGCTGCCAATTTCAAAGAAGCTGGGATGAGTAAGAGATTGGGTCGAAGCAACGTGATGTCGGCGGTCGCACGAGCGATTGAAGTTCCACGACCCATCGCGATCGCGATATCGGACTGAGCCAATGCTGGTGCGTCGTTACTGCCGTCACCAACCATTGCAACAATTTTGCCCTGCTGCTGAAATTCCTTAATCACATCAATTTTCATTGCTGGAGTGAGTTCCGCGCGAACATCATCTATACCAACTTGTTGCCCGATTGAAGAAGCAACTTTTTGATCGTCACCAGATGCCATCACTACATGCATACCCATGGACTTGAGTGTTTGAACCGTTGAGTGAGCTGATGGATCTAGTGTGTCTGCGACTGCCACACCGCCGACACATTCACCGTCAATAAATAAATACGAAGCAGTGGAATCTAAGGTTTGGGGGATTTCAGGATGAAGATTTTTACTACCAAACTCGACCGTACGATTATCGTACATAGCGCGAATTCCTTTGCCAGGAATTGTCGTTAAGGCAGTGACTTCAACAGGTTCCACACCTTCCAATGACTTAAGTGTCGCCACCGAAATCGGATGCGAACTACCAGCAGCCAAAGCTTTCAAAATTCGTAAGTGCTCAGGATCTGTCAAAGTGTTGTGGTTGACAGCCATTTCTCCAGTGGTGAGCGTTCCGGTTTTATCAAAAACCACAACATCAATCTCATGACTGTTTTCGAAAACCTCAGGCCCAGAAATCAAGATTCCAAGAGTTGCAGCGCGACCCGAACCGACGACTAAAGCGGTTGGAGTGGCTAAGCCAAGTGCACAAGGGCAGGCAATCACCAACACTGCAATTGCAACATCAACAACTTTTGATGGATCAATGAAATACCAAACAGCGGCGACCACAACGGTCAAAGACAAAACTGCTGGAACAAAAATTGAACTAACACGATCGGCAAGTCGCGAGATGTTTGCCTTCCCACTTTGAGCTGCAGCTACGAGAGAAGCTATTCGCGAAATTTGTGAACCAGTTCCAACTCCAGTTGCAGTCGCAACAAGTTCGCCTTCATGGTTGATCGCACCTGCGTAAATTTCGGAATCAATTGAAACCGGCACTGGCATTGATTCGCCGGTGAGCAAAGCATTGCTCACACTTGAGGTACCAGAAGAAACTGTCGCATCCACTGGAATAGTTGATTCAGGTGCGATCACAACCTGATCGCCAAGTTGAACATCAGCAAGCGCCACTGTTGATCGGACTCCATCGCGAATAACGACTGCAAACTTAGGAGTTGCATCCGCGAGGGCTCGTAATGCCGAGCCTGCTTGCCTTTTGTTGCGAGCCTCAAGCCAACGACCAAGCACCACAAAAATCGGAACAACTACAGCCACATCAATATAGATATGCGGATTGTGATGCGTTCCCATGGTGAGCAATTGGACAATCGAACCAATAAAAGCAGCAGCAATTCCGATACTCACCAAAGTATCCATGGTGGTTGCTGCATGACGGGCATTACGAAAACTCGCACGGTGTAGTGGCCAAGCTGACCAGAGC
>JBEBBR010000023.1:0-6285 GCA_041158285.1 Actinomycetota bacterium | reverse complement strand
ACGACCCTCTTTGTCTTCTTTCTGAAGAACGAGAGCTTCAACAGTGTCGCCGACCTTAACAACCTGGGTTGGGTCTACGTCATGCTTGATAGAAAGTTCGCGTGAAGGGATAACACCTTCAGTTTTGTAGCCAATGTCGAGGAGAACTTCGTCTCGATCAACTTTGACGATTACGCCTTCGACGAGGTCGCCGTCATCAAAACTCTTGAGCGTTGAATCGATTGCTGCAAGAAAGTCTTCTACGGTGCCGATGTCGTTTACGGCGATTTGCTTGATGGTCATGGAGAAATGGCTCCGGTGGGCAGATATTCGTGAATGCACGCGTGAGTGACGGTGTCCGAAAAAAGGTTCTATGTCTGACCAATTTCCACACGACGTGCAGCGGCGAAGTCTAGGGCACCCACGCAGGTGCTTAAGACCAACTTATCCACAGGCTAGTGGGCAGCTTCGTCCCAGTTGGCGCCGTATCCGACGGAAACATCAAGCGGAACTTTCAGATCTGCCGCACGAGCCATTCCCTCACGAACAATCTGCTCAACCATGGCCTTTTCCCCTGCAGCCACCTCAAGAACCAATTCGTCGTGAACCTGAAGTAGTAGTTGAGACTTTGCGCCTGCCTCGGTCAGCCCGGCAGCCACATTGAGCATGGCATGTTTGATGATGTCCGCAGCGCTTCCCTGAATAGGGGCATTGAGGGCCATTCGTTCTGCCACAGCCCGAGCCTGCTGATTTGTCGATGTCAGATCTGGGAGGTAGCGCCGGCGCCCAAACATGGTCTCGGTGTACCCGTCTCGCGTGGCTGCAGAAACAACCTCTTTCAGGTAGTTCTGCACACCAGCAAATCGCTCAAAGTAGGTGTCCATCAGAGCCGACGCCTCACGTGGTTCGATCCCCAATTGTTGAGACAGACCATAAGAGCTCAGCCCATAGGCAAGGCCGTACGACATCGCTTTGATCTTGCGTCTCATTTCAGGAGTCACATCTTCTGGCGCAACCGCAAATACCTGTGATCCAACCGTGGTGTGGAGATCCTCGCCTGAGTTGAACGCATCGATAAGACCGGCATCATCAGAAAGGTGAGCCATGATGCGCATTTCGATCTGGCTGTAGTCAGCGGTCAACAGAGTCTCGAAATTCGCACCATGAACAAACGCAGCTCGAATCATTCGACCTTCTGCAGTTCGCACCGGAATGTTCTGCAAGTTTGGTTCGATACTTGAAAGTCGACCAGTGGTCGTGGTGGTTTGTTGGAACGTTGTGTGAATGCGATCGTCATCGGCAATCAACGGAATGAGTCCCGCGACTGTCTGACGCAGTTTGGTGACTTCACGCCATTTCAGAATATGTCCAACAACTTCGTCACCAGTGTTGTCGGCTAACCATTGAAGAGCATCAGCATCGGTGGTGTAACCAGTCTTGATTTTTTTGGTTTTTGGAAGACCGCGTTCTTCGAAAAGAATTTCTTGAAGTTGCTTTGGGCTGCCTAGATTGAAAGTTTTTCCAGCTGCAGTGTGCGCGTTGTGTTCGGCATCCGCCATGGACGCAGCAAAAGTGGCATCAAGATGTTGAAGATGCTTTCGATCTACTGCAATCCCCCGATGTTCCATTTCTGCCAACAATCTTTGTAGAGGAAGTTCTAGATCGTCATGGAGCTTGAAAACATTAGGGTCGGAAATCTCTGATTCGACAACAGCGTTGAGATCCAAGATTGAAGCCGCGTAGTGCGCTACATCTACACCGCGTTGATCAAAAAGAGTGCCCGCATCAGGATTTGCATCAAGTGCTCGGTGAAGTTTTCGCTCGACACTGGCAGCGAGGTCGAGTCCCCTGATACCCGGATTTAGTAGATACAGGAGCAATGCGGTGTCTCGCTTGATAGCGTGCACAACATAACCAGCTTCGATAGCAGCTCTCTCAAAACCTTTTGCCCCATGTGAAATCAGAGAATTCTTCGGATCGCTTAAGAACACCCAGAGCGATGTGAGGTCCTTACCTTTACATTCTGCAATGGAGATCTCGAGGGCCTGATCTCCCCACGCAAAACCAACAGAATCCAATGAATAATCTGGATTTACTTCGGCATAGACCCCAACTTCAGAAGTGGGCATTTGCGCCAAAGTCTCAACTAATTTTCCAGGCGTCCACGCAACTGAAGTTCGCGAGGTTACTTCGACTGGTTCGACAACTCCAACAGTTGCTTCACCGACGAAAGCTTCCATCGCCCGCTTACGCAATTGCTTGAGACCCAGGCGATCGAAAATATCTCCAATACGCGAAGCATCACCTAAGTGTCGATGTAAATCATCGACAGTTGCATTCAACGGAACGTCATGAACTAATTGAGTCAATCTGCGATTGAGCAAAACTTGTGAGATGTTGGCTCGAAGTGCTTCGCCAACTTTGCCTTTGACCTCAGCAGCGTTATCAACAATGCCATCGAGATTGCCGTAAGTCTTAAGCCAGGTTGCTGCAGTTTTTTCGCCGACACCGGGAATCGATGGCAAGTTATCGCTGGCATCACCTCGCAACGCCGCAAAGTCTGCGTACTGATCTGGGCGAACACCGTATTTCGTTTCAACCGCTTCTGGGGTGAGTCGAGCAAGATCGCGAACACCCTTCATCGGATACAAGACTGTGATGTTGGAGTTGACCAACTGGAAAGAGTCGCGGTCGCCAGTCAGAATCAAAACTGTTGCATCTTGGGCAGCGGCTGCCATAGCCAAAGTTGCGATGATGTCGTCAGCTTCAAAACCTTCAACCGAGAGATTGACAATCCCAAAAGTTTCGAGCACTTCACGAATGACTGGAACCTGAGGAGAAAACTCAACAGGTGAAGCAGCGCGGTTGGCTTTGTAGTCAGGAAACTCTGCACGTCTGAAAGTTTCGCGCGAAACATCGAAGGCCACAGCAACATGTGTGGGCTTTTCAGATTCCACAACCTGCAACAACATTGAAATAAACCCGTGGATTGCGTTGGTTGGCTGACCATCAGGTGAGGCGAAATTGTCGACGGGTAGCGCATAGAAAGCGCGATATGCCAAGGAATGACCGTCCACCAGAAGTAAGGTTGACTGAGGTCCAAGGGCAGCGCTGGCGGATGTCATGTGGGCAAGCCTAGGGTTGGCTCATGAGTATGCAATCCCCAGAGCAATTAGCCGCCACAATCTCACAGCGAGGACTTGGCGCCTTGGCAGACACCATGGGAATTTCCTTGACCTACGCGAGCCCTGAGCGCTGTGATGCATCCATGCCTGTCGCCGGCAACACCCAGCCCTACGGCTTGTTACATGGTGGAGCAAATGTCGTTTTAGCCGAAACTCTCGGCAGCTTGGCCGCTAATCTCCATGCGGGTCCCGACCGCATTGCAGTGGGAATCGATATCAACGCAACTCACTTGGCGAGCGCTACATCGGGAACTGTGTACGGAGTTGCCAAGGCTCTCAAACTTGGTAGCAGTTTTGCGATGTACGAGATCGAAATTCGCAACGAAGCTGGCGATCTCACCTGTGTTTCGCGACTGACTTGCGCGTTGCGAAATCGCAAGAAGTAATTAGCTAAACGTCGTAATCGCCGCGACCATCAGTGGCGCAACAAACAACGCTGGCAAAAGATCGCCGATTGCAATCTCTCTGATTTTGAGCAGTCGCAAACTGATCCCCATCAACATGATGCCACCCACAGCAGTCATTGCATCAATCTGTGCAACCGTCAAGATGTTGCCCAACATCACACCAATGAGAGTTAACGACCCTTGATAGAGGCCCACTGCAATTCCAGAAGCTGCAACTCCCCAACCGAGACTTGCTGCAAATGCAATAGCAGCAAAAAAGTCCAAAACGCTCTTCAGAACTACTTTGTCGATTCCCATACCAAGCGCTTCATCAAATGAACCCATGATGGCTAGTGGGCCGATACAAAACACGAGTGAGGCAGAAATAAATCCTGGTACAAAACCTGCATCAGATTCTTGAGAGAACTTTTTCTTCAACCACTCCCCTGCACTATCGATACGCATTTCGATACCAAGAAGTGAACCGATCATTCCACCGATGAGCAATGATCCAAGAACGATAAAAAGTGGCCAAGCAGTACCAACTGCGGATATAAGGTCAGAACTAAGAATTGCGCGACCAGACAAAATCGCACTGAGACCTGTAACAAGGCCAAGAATGTCTGTTGTTAAATCGCGAGTCCGGTGGGCCAATCGATGCCCTGCAAGAGCACCGATGGCGCCACCGGCCAACACGGCCGCCACATTAATGGCGGTTCCAATTCCAATCATTAGGACAGGTAGAGCTTCTCAACTTCAGCATTGGTTGAGAGATCAGCTGCGTTGCCAGACAACTCAACTGTTCCTGTCTTGATGACATAACCACGGTGTGCAATTTCAAGTGCACGGTTTGCGTTTTGCTCAACGAGCAAAACTGTCACACCATCTTTGTTGATCTGCACGATCTTTTGGAAAACCTCTTCAACCAAGTTTGGTGCAAGACCCATTGATGGTTCATCGAGGAGCAACAAACGTGGGCGACCCATCAATGCACGAGCAACTGCCAACATCTGCTGTTCACCGCCGGACATGGTGCCGGCCTTCTGATTGATACGTTCCTTCAAACGAGGGAACAAATCAAGTACGTGATCGCGATCAGCAGTGATAGCTGCATGGTCATTGCGCAAGAAAGCACCGAGAGCGAGATTTTCATCGACAGTCATGTTGCCGAAAATTCGACGACCTTCTGGCGAGTGACAAATTCCGCGACCCACAACCTCATGTCCAGGCACTCCAACAAGGCTTTGACCTTCGAAGGAAATTGAACCCGAACGAGGTGGAAGTAAACCTGAAATTGCACGAAGAGTTGTGCTCTTACCGGCACCATTGCTACCAAGCAAAGTGACGATTTCGCCTTCGTGAACTTCGAGAGACAAGGACTTAACAGCAACGATCTTGCCGTAAGCAACAGAGAGATCTTTGACCTCGAGCATTGGAGTGCTCACTTCTTGCCTCCTGGTTTGTGCGCAGTACCCAAGTACGCAGTAATAACTTGCTCGTTGGAAAGAACTTCATCAGGAGTTCCCTCTGCAATCTTTGAGCCACGGTCAAGAACAGTGATGCGCTCAGAGACACGGCGAACGAAGTCGATGTGATGTTCGATAAGAAGAATCGAAACACCAAGCTTGTCTTTGATACCACCGATGAGGTCTGCAAGATCCTCTTTTTCGCGAGGGTTCATACCTGCAGTTGGTTCGTCCAAAAGCAAAACCTTTGGTCGCAGAGCAAGTGCACGAGCAACCTCTAGTCGACGCTGATTTCCGTATGCAAGGTTGCGGGCATATTCGTCACCCAAACCAGCAAGACCAACGAACTCAAGAAGTTCACGAGCATTCGCAAGTGCTTCACGTTCTTCACGACGCTGAGATGGAGTTCCCAACACTGTTGAGGCCACACCAGCCTTCATGTGTGAGTGCATTGCAACCATGACGTTTTCTTCAGCAGTCATGGAACCAAACAAACGAATGTTTTGGAAGGTACGAGCAAGTCCCATAGCCGCGATGCGGTGTGGTGGCATACCTGTGATGTCTTGATCTCCGAGGGCGACAAAACCTTCGGTTGGCTGGTAAAGGCCGGTCAACACATTGAAGAAAGTTGTTTTACCAGCACCGTTAGGGCCGATCAAACTGACAACGCTTCTTTCTGGAATGGTAAATGAGACATCTGAAACTGCTGTCAAACCACCAAACTTCACAGTGATGTTTTCAGCGATAAGAAGATTCTGAGTCATGATTACTTCTCCTCCTTATCGATGTGAACATGGTCTTCAGCTATCGCATATTCAGCTTGTGCCCCTGCGTTTTCCATGTCAGTGCGCTCTGGTTCTTGCATGATCATGCGAGTACGAGCTTCTGGGAAAAAGCCTTCGCGGCGGAACAACATCATCAAGATGAGTGCCATACCGAATAAGAAGAAGGTGTACGAGGTGAAGTCGATTTGAGAACCGATTGCCTGATTGATCGTGACACCAATTTGCTTGAGGCCGGTTGAGTTGAACCAAGCCAAAACCAAAGCTCCAGTCAAAACACCCCAGACGTTACCCATACCGCCAAGCACAACCATCGCCAAAATGATGATCGAAATAGCGAATGCGAAACGTGATGGAAGAACAGCGTTGATGTGAGTTGCGAAAGCAACACCACCGATACCACCAGCGGTTGCACCAACTGCATATGCAGCAAGTTTGGTGCGCATGAGAGGAACACCCATCATGCTTGCTGCAAGTTCATCTTCAC
>JBEBBR010000022.1:0-5573 GCA_041158285.1 Actinomycetota bacterium | reverse complement strand
CTTCACCTTCGGCCGTGAAAAAGGCGGCGATGTTGAGCTTCGCGACAGCAATGGTCGCAGGTGCAGTGATGACACTTCTCACTCAGCAATGGATTTTCATTCCGATTGGTGCGCTAGCAGTCATCTCTGCGTGGTTTTACACCGGCGGCTCTAACCCATACGGATATCTTGGACTTGGAGAACTTTTTGTTTTTGTGTGGTTTGGACTTGTCGCAGTCGTCGGAACTTCATTTGCCCAGACCGGAAACATCACCGTATTGAGTTTGATTCTTGGTGCTGGTTCTGGCTCTTTCGCTTGTGCGCTTTTGGTAGTCAACAATCTGCGAGACATTCCTAGTGACTCGCAGGTTGGCAAGAGAACTCTTGCAGTAAAACTTGGCGACAAGTTAACGCGCGTTCTCTATGTAACTTTGATTTGGATTGGCCTTGGATCATCTCTACTCATCGCCGGCTTGTCTTTTGTCAATGCAGACAGCGGACAACCTCTGTGGATCGGCGCGTCAGCAGTAGCAGCCTTAGTGGCGCATATTCCTGGACGAGCTGTGATCAATGGCGCGCAGGGACGTGACTTAATCGCTGTATTGGCTGGCACCGGCCGAACTCAACTTGTGTGGTCGGTACTTGTTGCTGCAGCTTTGATCGCAGAGTCGAGCTTTTAATCAACATCCTCAGCGGATTTTGAGTTTTCAATTTTCTTATTGACTTTAGTGAAAACTGAACTCACACCAACACTCATCACAGCACGCTGACGGTTGAGCAAAAACAATGACACTGCGCCAGATGCAACAAAAGCAGCCATCAACAAAATCAAATCTCGCAAACCGATGAGATAAAACACGACACCAAATGCAATAAGCAACATTGCACGAAAGACTGTATATCGCAGAGTTACAAGCAGCGGATGCTGTTGTGCGAACTCGTTCATATCCGGTGCCTGCTGGCTTCCGTTTTCGTTTTGCTCAGACATGGAATCTCCTACAGCGAACCAAGAAAAGTTGCATCGTCGTCAGGGCCTTGGACTCGACCTTGATCGGATTTACGTGGACGACCAGCGCCAAACCACAACACCATGCCGATTGCCGGAATCAATACCGTAACCAAAACCCACGACCAGCGCGGCATGAGTCGAGGCTTCGGTGTGCCGACAGCTTCAACGATTGCATACAGCTGAGCGATTACCAATAAAGCGATTGGAAGGTAGCGATACATCTATTTCCCCGAGTAAACGTGTAGGCCTTGGAAGAAGAAATTCACAATGAAGTAATTGAAGATGAAGGTTGCAAAAGCTGCAAGTGCAATCCAAGCAGCACGGTTGCCCTTCCAACCGACAGTGATGCGAGCATGTAAATAGGCTGCATAACCAACCCACGTAATAAATGCCCAGGTCTCCTTTGGATCCCAACCCCAGTAACGACCCCATGCGCTTCGTGCCCAAATCGCACCAGCAACGACGGTGAAAGTCCAGAGCGGGAATACGAAGGCATGCACCTTGTATGCGAAGACATCCAGAACTTCGGCATTTGGAACACGGCGAGCAACCGCTTCAAATCTGCCAGGAGTGAGTCCGGCAGCAACTCGATTTTCGACTCGAGAAACCATCATCTGAAGAATGGTGACAACGCCACCGATACTGAACACACCGGCGCTCACGACTGCAGCTGAAACATGGATCAGTAGCCAGTAGGACTTAAGGGCAGGAATCAACTGAGCTGATTCTGTATACAAAACTGTGATCGCCAAACCAAGTGAAAGCAGAGCTGGCAGGATGATGAAAAGACCAAGCCAGCGAATGTCACGCTTGAGAGAAATCAACATCAGTACGAGCATCACACCGAAAGTGCCGGAAATACTGAATTCGTACATGTTGCCCCATGGCACGCGACTTGCACTCAATCCACGGAAAAGAACGCCGGCACCAAGGATGAAAGTTCCAAGCCACGTCAGTGACATTGCAATGTTGCCAGCTTTGCGACCGTTGCTTGGATTGATTTCAGTATCACGACCTTGAGCAAATGATGTCGCGAATGAAAACATCGCGAATGTGTAGGCACCCATCGATCCATAAACCAAAATGTTGCTGATTTGTGCGTACGACTCGTTAATAGCCATTAGTGGCTTTTCTCCTCATTAGTGACTTCGGCGAATCTTTCCACACCAAAGTGGCTTGCGCAGAATTGTGTAATCGATTCCACAACAGACGAAACATCAACATCTTCATAACGTGACATCGCAGCTATCTCAATCCATGTTTGTCCATCACGAGTCACAACTCTGACCCACATGCGGCGGCGTTGGATATACAGGCCAGCAATCACACCGACAATTGCGAGGATTGCACCGACAAGTGCCCAGTTCTGTGCTGGATCAGATGCGATGTTGAAAGTTGCGAATTGATCTACGCCCACAAGTTTTACAGAACCTGCGTTTTTTGGAAGATCCCAGGTTTCCCCAACAGCGATTTCTTCAAAACCAATTCGCTTCAAGTTGGTCTTGTCGAGTGTGTAAACATTTTGTGGTCGACCTGTATCAAGACCAAGATCTCCAATCCAAGCGGACATAAAAGCTTTTGGATCAATGAGATCTGGGAAAAGTGAATGCGGACCCTGTTGTTCTGTCACAACAGCGGTAGGTGCAAAAATGATTTGTAATCCAAGTTGTGGATCAGTATCCGCAACTTTCACGACACCGGTCGAAGTCATGTTTGAATCTTGCGGAAGGAAGATCACAGCATCATCAAAGACGAGATTTCCTTTGGCATCGCGAACTTCAAACCGTGGCGCATAACCATGGCCCACCAAGAACATAGATGAGTTGCCAATGTTTAGTGGATCGTTGACACCAATTGTTCTTTTCTCTAATGGTGAATCTGGAGTCTCGCGGTAAGAAATTGTTGCCGCATAATCCAACGCTGTACCGGCCTTGATACCCGTATCTTCATAAGTGACCGCAAGATCTGTAAGAGTGATATTAAACGGCACAAGAGATTCAGTGTTAAAAAGTCGACCTGGTGTGAATGCGTCATATTGTGAAAGCACATTCGTAATGGAGGTTCCTTCGCGGACGAGGATTTGTCCCCGGTATCCAAAGAGTGAACCAGCGGCGACTGAGATCAAAATCACCACGATGGCAAGATGGAAAATCAAATTGCCAGTTTCACGAAGGTAACCGCGTTCGGCTGAAACATAACCTGAGGTTGGATCGTTTGCGTCCAACTCACTAACAACGGTTCGCCAACGTTTTGTTGCGAGGTATTTTTGAAGTACTGGAAAGAACTCTTGTGAAACTTCTGAAGGAGTCTTCGAAACCTGGATGGTCGATGAGTGGCGCAAACGCAATAGATTCCGAGGCGCAACTGGCGGCAGTGAACGTGATGACTTCCAGTGAACTCGAGCTCGCGGAATGATGCAACCGACCAAAGAAATCATGAGCAAGATGTAAATGGCGGAGAACCACGAAGAACCGTAGACATCAAACATGCCAATGCGATCAAGAATTGGTGCAGTTGTGGGATTCTCATCGAAATACTGTCGAACTTTAAGTGGCGACTGAGTGCGTTGCGGAAACACAGAACCAGGAATTGATGCAACTGCAAGCAAGAATAAAAGTTGGAGTGCAGTGCGCATAGTGATGAGCTGTCGCCACATCCAACGAACCCAACCAACTGCACCGAGTGCAATCGGAGCCGCATCCACACTGTGTTGTTGAAGTTCGGCACCAGGTGCCAATTCTGAAAGTTCAGAATCAGCTAATGATTCATTCTGTGGGTTCTTAGATTGATCTGTCATAAATAGACACCTACTCCAAGAGCCCACTGTCGAAGTAGTGCCATGAAATCTGCCCACACTCCAACAACCATTGCGAATCCAATAATCACGAGCATGGCTCCACCAATACGTGTGATCAGACGACTATGAGTGCGTAGGAATTTTGTTGCACGCAGAGATTTCCGATAACCCAACGAAATCAAAATGAATGGCAAACCAAGTCCAACACAGTATGCAAAGGAGAGAATTGCTCCACGCACCGCGCTACCTTCGGTGAAAGCGAGGGTTTGCACTGCGGCCAACGTTGGTCCAACGCACGGCGCCCATCCGAGACCAAATAACAAACCTAAAAGTGGTGCACTCCATATACCAGCGCGAAGCCGAACTCGTGGTCGGAAATCTTGCTGGGTTGCAGGCAACCAGCCGAGGTAACTCGCACCCATCACAATGACCAAAACGCCTAGAACCACATTCACTTTTTGTTCGTTATGCAAAAACCATGTTCCGAGTTGGCCAAAAGCCATTCCGTACGAAACAAAGAGAAAAGTAAAACCAGCAACAAAGCCAACAGTTCCCACCAACATTTGCGAACGGCGAGCAAGTGATTTGTCTGCTTCGGTCAGTTCTGCATGAGTCAAACCCGTGATGTAAGAAACATATCCTGGAACGAGTGGAAGAACACATGGACTTGCAAATGATAAAAATCCAGCAGCGATCGCGATAGGAATTGCAAACAACAAACTTCCACTGAAAACCGTTGTTCCAACATCTGCAAGCAACATGATTATGCGGTTTCTTCAAGCAAAGACTGAGTCAAAGTCTTGATCAAACTTGGATCGGCAGCACCGAGCGCCCAACCAGCAACTCGACCCTGACGATCGATAAAGATTGTTCCAGGAACGGTGGCGGATGGAATCGAATCAATCGCTGCTAAAGCAGAGGAATCGAAATCTTCAAGCTGCTGAATCGTGATTCCAAATTTGGAAGTGAATGCGTTCACTGCGGTTTCATTTGTTCTCGTTGCAAGACCAATAATCAAAAGTCCATCGGATTTAAACGAGTCTTGGAGTTTTTGTAATTCAGGGAGTTCTTTTCGACATGGAGCACACCATGGCCCCCAGGCATTCAGCAGAACAACTTCTCCGCGGTGATCTTCGAGATTCCACATTGCGTTGGAAGAAAGTTGCTTGGCACTTAATGTGACTACTGCGCCGCGCTCAGCAGGGTCGCGCAAAACTGCTGAACCATCTGCTGATACATAACCAATTTGGTCACCAGATTGAAGTCCCCCGGTATTTCCACATGCAGCAAGCAAACCCATCAAGATCAGGGCTGATGCAGTTCGTGCAATTTTCATGCACCGACACCACGAGTAGAAATAGCAACGAGATCCGCTGAAGGTTCGGCGTATGTCACCGCGACCAACTTGGCATCATCAAAAACAAAAGAAGTAACCGAGGCAAGACTGCATTCACGTGTCCGTGGATCATGAATGAAACGACGCTTTTCGGCATCAAGTCGAGCAACCCAGATCGGCAGTTGATGGGACACAACTACAGCTTCATGCCCTAAGGCTTGAACTCGCGCTGCATCAATTGCAACTCGCATTCGAGCGGCGATATCAACATACGCTTCACCCCACGATGGTGTGAATGGATTCCACAGATGACGCCATGCTGATGGTTGGCGCAGTACTCCATCACCAACCGAAACTCGTTGGCCTTCAAAAACATTGTCAGCTTCGATCAAATTGATATCGGTCGCAAGATCGAGTTTGTGATGAACTGCAACTGGAGTTGCGGTTTGCTG
>JBEBBR010000021.1:0-3281 GCA_041158285.1 Actinomycetota bacterium | reverse complement strand
CTTTTCTTGGTGTTCAGTTTCACTGTCACAGAGGTTCCAGCATCGGCGGCGACCATCACTTGGGGAGTGCCGAGTTCTGTAGTCATCAACGAAATAGGTTGTGATGCTCAAGCCGGAGAGTTCGTGGAACTTGCCAACATCGACGCGATACATCCAGTTTCCTTGGCGGGGTGGGTTATCTCAGACAAGTCTTTAGACAACACAGAAGCCAATCATGACTATAAATTCCCTGCTGGCTCCAAGCTCGCTGCTGGGGGTTATGTGGTTCTGCGTTCCGGAATCGGTGGAAAACTTCCTTTTGGAATCGCATGTGCAGACGATTCCATTCGACTTGCAGCAGTTGTCAATGGGAAGTTGGGATTGCATGAGGAAGTAGCCGTTCCGAACTTGGCCGATGGATTCACGTGGAGCAGATTCATTACTTCGCCAAAACTTTGGCAGGCATCCGTTCCAACTTCTGGTTCCGCGAATGTTGTAGCGCCGGCAGGATCTGTAGTTGATCGAGCGGCTTTTCTCTATGACCCAGAACTCGAGCACAATATCAATCTCACATTAACCACAGCTGCTCGAATTGAATTGGCAAGACAAACGCGAGACGATCACAAAACCTATGTTCCAGCAAAGTTCTCAATAACCACTTCCAGCGGTGAACGATTTCCCGCAACAGGCACCTTAGACGTAGGTATTCGACTCAAGGGCAGTGTTGGTTCTTTTTGTCCTTTAGTACAGACCTCTGAGCTCGATTGTCAAAAACCTGCATTCAAAATCAAATTTGATGCATTCGTCCCAGGGCAAACTTTCTTCGGTCTCAAGAAAATGACTCTTAACAACATGGTTCAAGATCCTTCAATGACCAATCAAGTGCTTTCCTACCAACTGTTTAGAGATTATGGAATAGTGGCAAGTCGAACTGGTTTTGCCAGTGTCACACTTGATAATTTCGAATACGGCTTGTATCTCAATCTGGAGCAGTACGACGATATTTCTCTGGCATGGCACTACCCGGTTGTGACGCATCTTTTCGAAGGACAACACGGTGGTGCATATCCTTCAACTCCAGACTTGCTCAACCCAGGATATGAAGCAAAGTTTCCGGTTGATGAAGGTGACGAGAATGACATCTCAGACTTAGAAGAGCTCATATACGAACTTTCTAACCTTAGAGATGAAACAGATCAATTCTCACCATCAAGTGGACTCAACAACTATGACCTACCTTCAGTTGATGAAAAACAAATAGGCATCATGATGGCGATTGAGAAATACATCTCACATTGGGATGGATATTCAGGAACTCCATGGTGGACTCCTAATAATCACTATCTAGTAAATCCCAATGGCTCAGGTTTTCACATTCTTCCCGGCGGTGCGGACCAAACCTGGACAGATTGGGTGGAACCGTTAGATTCATCTGGCGCGAGTCTGTTTAAGTACTGCATGATCGAGATTGTGTGTCGGGCAGCTTTTCATTCCACTCTTGCCGATTTGCCTTCGCATGTTGAAGATCAGGATTATGTAGGCAAGTTCAATCACATTTTTGATATTCACGAAGATTCGCGGATAGCTGATATTTATCAGGGGTATACCGAAGGTGATCGTGCATATCACATCAATTTCAAAGCGACTTATATTTCAAGTCGCGTGAATGTGGTTAAAGATTATGTGCAATACAAAGTGAGTTCTGCAATGTATTGGACGCCAAAGTCTCTATCTTTAGAGTCTGGAACTCCGTTTACTACCGCACACTTGAATGCCATCGCGGCAGCACCAGGAACTATTACCTATAGTGTCAATCTTGGTTCACGGCCCGCAAAGGGTTTGATTACCGTCGTGGCTTCATTTGATCCAGACGATCCTTCACTTGAGGCGAATGAATACGAAGTTGTATTCAAAGTGGCAGATCGGCAGACGCTAAATATTCCGGCACTGCCAACTCGTACCTTGTCTAAAAAGGCCGCGTCAAACAAATTTACGGTCAAAGCAACAAGCTCATCAAAATTAACTGTGAAAGCCACATCGCTGACTACTTCAGTGTGCACTGTTTCAAAGTTGACTATTCAGGTTAAGAAAAAGGGAAAGTGTCAGATTCGGTTTAGTCAGGCTGGAAATGCTAATTACCTAGCTGCAGCTTCTGTCACTAAATATTTCATGGTCAAATAAATAAGTGAGGGCGCTGACCGAAATCAGCGCCCTCAAATTTGAACGAATTAAACGAGATCGAAGCGATCTGCATTCATAACTTTGACCCAAGCTGCAACAAAGTCTTGAACGAACTTCTCTTTGTTGTCATCTTGTGCGTAGACCTCTGCATATGCGCGAATAATTGAGTTTGAGCCAAACACCAAATCGACGCGAGTTGCAGTCCACGCCACTTCACCAGTGGAGCGGTTGCGTAGGTTGTAGAGGTTTTCACCAGCTGGTTCCCAGACGAGAGCCATATCTACGAGGTTGATAAAGAAATCGTTGCTGAGCACTCCGACGTTCTTGGTCATTACACCGTGTGAAGTTCCCGCGTGGTTGGTTCCCAATGCGCGCATGCCACCAATTAAGACAGTCATTTCAGGGGCAGTGAGACCCATCAACTGTGCACGATCAAGAAGGAGTTCCTCTGGAGTGACTACATAGTCTTTCTTCAACCAGTTGCGGAAACCGTCGTGGATTGGTTCGAGTGGTTCGAAGGATTCGCCATCAGTCATCTCTGATGTTGCATCGCCGCGACCAGCAGCGAATGGAACGGTGACGGTTACGCCAGCAGCTTTTGCAGCCTGCTCCACACCGACATTGCCTGCAAGGACGATTACATCTGCAACACTGATGTTGAATTCCTGCGCAATTGGTTCGAGAACTGAAAGCACACGATTCAGGCGAGCCGGTTCGTTGCCTTCCCAGCTGCGCTGTGGCTCGAGACGAATTCGAGCACCGTTGGCGCCACCACGGTTGTCTGAGCCACGGAATGTACGAGCGCTATCCCATGCGGTTGAGACCAGGTCGGAGATGGACAAACCAGCGGCTGCGATTTTCGCTTTTACTGCAGCCGCGTCGTAGTCACTGCGACCGGCAGGAATTGGGTCCTGCCAGATCAAATCTTCGGCTGGAACTTCTGGTCCGATATAGCGAACCTTTGGCCCCATATCGCGGTGAGTGAGTTTGAACCAAGCGCGAGCGAAAACCTCAGAGAAGTACGCAGGGTCGTCATGGAAACGCTGTGAAATCTCGCGGTAGATCGGATCCTTGATCATTGCCATATCGGCATCAGTCATGATCGGGTTGTAGCGAACTGA